>NZ_JBFAVI010000015.1:0-74561 GCF_040679695.1 Micromonospora sp. NPDC052213 | reverse complement strand
CCGATCGCCTGACCGCCGCGGCGGTCAGGCGACGCCGGGGCCGGGCGAACCACCCGGTCGCGGCGACCGCTTCCGGCAATTGCGGTTGCGCCGGCCGGGAAGCCGGGATGGGATTGGCGGATGACCATCCGCCGGGTGCACTCCGAAGAGCGCCTGACCACCAGCTTCCCGCTCCAGGCGTACGCGTTCGAGACGTCGCCGTCCCGCGCCGGCCGGACGGAGGAGTTCCGCGACTACCTGCCGTACAACGAGGGCAACCGGACGCTGGTCGCGGAGGCCGACGGCACGACGGTGGCCGCCGCCTCGGCGGTGCCCATGCGGCAGAACCTGCGCGGCACGGTGCTGCCGATGGCCGGCGTCGCGGGGGTGACCACCCACCCGCTGGCCCGCCGGCAGGGACACGTCCGGGCCCTGCTGCACCAGTTGCTCGACGAGATGCGCGACGAGGGGCATGCGCTGACCGCGCTCTGGCCGTTCCGGTCGTCGTTCTACGCCCGGTTCGGCTACGTCGGGCTGCCGAAGGCCCGCACGGCCACCTTCTCGCCGGCCGACCTCGGCGACCTGCTCCGCGCCGACCTGCCGGGCGAGGTGGGCTGGGAGCGGATCGGCGCGGGCTACCCGACCTGGCGCGAGTTCACCGAGCGCTGCCTGCGCGAGCGGCACGGCTTCGCGATCTTCCCCGACTACCGGGACGTCGGGCTGCGCGATCGCGACGAGCGGTGGCTGCTCACCGCCCGGGTCGGCGGGACGGTCACAGGCGCGGTGACCTACCGGATCGACGACCACGGCGGCACGCTGGTCGCCGACGACCTGCTCGTCACCGACCCGGTGGCCCGCGCGCTGCTGTTGCGGTTCTTCGCCCAGCACGTCGACCAGGTGGAGCGGGTGAGCGTCCTGCTCCCCGTCGACGAGGTGCCGGAGCTGTGGCTGACCGACCTGGCCGTGCACGTCGAGGCGCGGGTGGCCCGGCCGGGCTCGTCGGCGCCGATGGCCCGGCTGCTGTCGGTGGACGCGCTGGCCGGGCTGCCCACGGGGCCGGGCCGGGTGCGCGTCGAGCTGACCGGTGACCGCTGGCTGGCCGGTTCGTACCTGCTGGACGGCACGACCGGCGCGCTGGAACTGGTCACCGGCGCCGCCGCCACCGCCGGGGAGCCACCCACCGCCACGCTGACCGCCGCCGGGATCTCGGCCCTGGCGTACGGGGTGCTCGACCCCGTGGAGGTGGGCCTGCGGGGGCTGGGCGAGGTGCCGGCGGACGCGGCGGCGGAGCTGCGCCGCCTCTTCCCGCGTCACCTGCCGTACCTGTTCGCCGACTTCTGACCCCGGTTGGCGGGCGCGCCCACGGGGTACGGTCCCGGGAATGCCGGAGTGGTTGCAGGCGGGTGGGTGGGGGCTGCTGGCCGGGTCCGCCCTGTTGCTCGGGGCGGCCGTGGGCTGGTTCGCCCGGGTGCCGCAGCGGGTCATCGCGTCGGTCATGGCGTTCGGGGCGGGGGTGCTGCTCTCCGCCGTCTCGTTCGAGCTGATCGCGGAGGCGCACGAGACGGGCGGCCTGCTGCCCACGGCGCTCGGCGCGGCCGGCGGCGCGCTCGCCTACACCCTGGCGAACGTGCTGCTCGCCCGGTGGGGCGCGCGGCACCGCAAGCGCTCCGGCGACCGGCAGCCCTCCGAGGGCGAGCGGCCCGGCTCGGGTTCCGCGATCGCGGTCGGCGCGCTGCTGGACGGCGTACCCGAATCGGTGGTGATCGGGGCCAGCCTGCTGGCCGGCGGGCCGGTCAGCCTGGTCACCGTGGTCGCGGTCTTCCTCAGCAACGTGCCGGAGGGTCTGTCCAGCGCGGCCGGCATGCGCCGGGCCGGCCGCTCCCGGCGGTACGTCTTCGCGCTCTGGTCGGCGATCGCCCTGGTCAGCGGCGTGGCGGCGGTGGCGGGCTTCACGCTGCTCGGCGACGCCCCGCCGGCGGCCCTCGCGGCGATCACCGCGCTGGCGGCCGGCGCCATCCTGGCGATGATCACCGACACCATGGTCCCCGAGGCGTTCGAGGACGCCCACCTGCTGGTCGGCCTCGTCACCGTGGCCGGATTCCTGACCGCCTTCGCCCTGTCCCGCGCGTGACCCGCCCCCGGCGGGGCGCCCGCCCCTGATTCCTTGGGCCGGGTCGGGGCGGCGTGCGTCAGTAGGGGTTGCCGTGGCCGGCGGGGCGGCCCCGCAGCAGGGCGGCGGGGCGGCCACCCGCGGCGGACATCGCCGGGCTGGCGGTGCGCGCGCCGTCGGCCATCCCGGCGAAGAGTTCCTTCAGCGCGCTGACCGCGTCGTGCCGCGGCTGCCAGCCCAGCTCCGCCTCGGCACGCTCGCTCGACATCAGCGGCGCGTTCAGGGCCAGCTCCACCCAGCCGGCGTCGATAGGTTGCAGCCGCGCCCGCCAGGTGAGCGCGGCGGCGGCGCGCAGCACCGGGGCGGCCACGGGCACCGTCCAGCCGTGGAAGTGCCGGGCCACCAGCTCCGGGGTCAGCACCGGGTCCGCCGCGACGTTGAACGGACCGCGCGCGTCGCCCAGGACCGCCCGGGCGTACGCGTCGGCGACGTCGTCGGTGTGCACCGCCTGCATCCGCAGCCGCCGGTGCGTCGGCACCAGCGGGATGCGGCCGAAGCGGAGCAGCCGGACCGGCGCGAACGGGCCGAGGAAGTAGCGGGTGATCTCGGTGGCCGCCGCCCGCTGGAAGTTCAGGCCGGGCCGCATCCGCACCACGCGCAGCCCCGGGTGCTCCCGCTCGGCCCGGTCCAGCAACGCCTCCACCTCGGCCTTGTCCCGGCTGTACGACGAGCCGGGCACCCCGGTCGCCGGCCAGCGCTCGGAGACCGGGTGGTCCTTCGGGCCGGGCGCGTACGCGCCGACCGACGAGGCGACCACCAGGGCCGGCACGTTCGCGCGGACCACGGCGTCGACCACCGCCGCGCTGCCGCCGACGTTGGTCCGGCGCAGCACCCGCTGGTCGTGGCTGGGCTGGATCTGCCAGGCCAGGTGCACCACCGCGTCGGCCCCGGCGAGGACCTCCGCGAGCTGGTCGGCCGCGCCCGGCAGCCCGACGTCGCAGGAGTGCCACTCCACCTGGTCGTACGGCTCGCCGGCGTCCGGCCCCGGCAGCCGGCGCGCCACCCCGACGAGATCCGCTCCGCGTTCCCGGCGCAGCCGGCGCAACAGGGCGGTGCCGGCGTTGCCGGTCGCGCCCACCACCACGATCCGCATGCCCGACCCCGTACCCGGTCAGCCGCCCGCCAATCGCCGCGCCCGGCAGCCATCAGGGGCGGCTGTGCGGGGCGGCCGGCAGCGGCGGCCGTCAGGGGCGGGGCGAGTGGCGCACCCAGCTCTTCTTCTCGTCCCGGCGTCGGCCGTCGGAGGCGGCCAGGCAGCGCGGGCAGATCCGGCCGACCGGGTCCGCCCCGGTGAGCACGTCCGTCGACCGGTACTCAAACCGCACGTGCGGGAAGCGGCGCAGCCGGGTCCGGCTGAGCGGGAGCCCGCAGACGGTCTGGTTCTGGCCCGGCAGCCAGGCGTGCACCTCGCCGGCCGGCTCCCGTACGCCGTCGGGGCCGGTCTCCTCGCCGGAGGCCGCGACGGCCGGGGTGCTGCTGATCCTCATGCGGGCACGGTTCCCCCGCGCCGGCCCGCCCATGCCTGTCAACCTCCCTGCCTCCCGGTATGCCCGCCTGCCGACGGTGGCGGTAGCGGGTGACGGGAGGTGCCGGCGTGCCGGGCCGACGGAGCGGTCAGCCGCGCCCGGGGCCGGCGGGGCGGTCAGCCGCGCCAGGGCCGGCGGGCGGTCAGCCGCGCCGGGTCAGCAGGGCGCCGATCAGGCAGGCGAACGCGGCCACCGCGGAGAGCGTGCGGACCAGGTTCCAGCGCACCCAGGCCACCTCGAACCAGGCCCGCACCTCGGCCAGGTCGCCGATCCGGTCCACCGGGCCGGTGGCCTCCAGTCGGTCGTTCAGCGGCACGTTGAGGCGTACGGTGACGACGAAGGTGACCAGGTAGCAGGCCAGCGCGGCGACGGTCCAGAGCAGGGCCGGGCCGCCCCGGGTCAGGTGCAGGGCGGCGGTCAGGGCGAGCAGCAGCAGCGCGCCGAGGAACGCGCCCAGGAACCATCCGTTGAGGATCTTCCGGTTGATCGACTGCATGGTGCCGATCAGCGTCCGGTCGTCGGTCGCGCCGAGACCCGGCATGACCGCGCAGGTGAACGCGAAGAACAGCCCCGCCACCAGCCCGGTGGTCAGGGTCGCCCCGGCCAGGGCGGCGGTGCGGATCATCTCGGACACAGGTGTTCCTCCCCCGTCGTCGTCCCCGCCAGTCAACCGGGGCGTGATCCTCCCGGCCATGGCCGGACCGCTCGACCCGATAAGCGAGCGTCCACCGCACGGCGAGGGGACCGCCCGGGCCGGCCCACGGGAAGACCGGCCCGGGCGGGATCAGGGGGCGGCCTACCCGCGCGGGCGGGCCCAGCCGGTGAAGCGCTCGGCCAGGTCGGTGCACGCCCGCTCGCCGTCCAGCTCCGCGAGCTGCCCGGCCGCCTCGGCCTGGAGGGTGCCGAGATAGACCAGCAGCGCGGTCCGGTCGGTGCGGTACTCGCCGAGCAACCGCAGCTTCGCCGCCGAGCACGGCCAGGCGATCCCGCAGGCCGCGCAGCGCCAGGTGGGCCGGGACGGCAGGTGGTCGCGGCGGCGGGTCACCGCGCCGGCACCGTGACGACGGTCGCCCGGTCCACCCGGACGAAGGCGTACCGCTCGCGTGGCCGGAGCGTGCCGTCCGGGGTCAGCTCCCGACCGCGCAGCTCGACCCACTCCGCGCCCTCGAACGGCCCTCGGCTGAGGATCTCGGTGACGTACAGCGTGAGGATCCCGGTGCCGAACCGGTAGGAGTCCTCCGGCACGCGGATCACCTCGCCCGTCACGATCGCGCCCTCCCGGCGCGGCCCGTCGCCCGTCACGCCTGCCTCCCGTCCGTCGCCCTGTCCGTTGGCCTGTCCGATGCTCGGACGGGGGCCGCCGACGGATGCTCGCCCGGTGGCGGCCCCCGCGAGGACCGCCCCCGGCCAGTGCTCCACGAGCGGCCCTCGCTGGTGACACTCTGCTGTGGAGACGACTACGCTCGGAAGGCTCTGCGGGCGTCCGGGTGGGGCTGGCCGAAGCCGCGCCCGGCGGGTGGCGCCGTGGGTAGTCGATCTTCAAACTGGGAGGCCCTGAATGGCCGACGTGCCGAGTCCGCTCGCCGCCTTCGTCGTGGCCGAGATCCGCCGCGCCCGAGGTGGTGCCGGCATGACGCAGGAGACGTTCGGTCGGGGTGCCGGGTTCAGCGCGTCACACGTCAGCGCCGTCGAGGGCGGCACCCGCGCCCTGACGATGGACTTCATCAAGGGCGCCGACCGGGCGCTCAAGACCGGCGGGCTCTTCGAACGGCTCGTCGCCAGCGTCGGCGCACCGTCCTGGTTCCTCCCCTGGCTCGACGCCGAACGCGCGGCGACCCAACTCCGCTACTTCGAGCCGAACCTGATCCCCGGTCTGCTTCAAACAGAGGAATACGCCCACACCGTGCTTCGGTCAGTCGACATCCTCACCACTGACGAGGTGGAGCAGCGCGTGTCGGCTCGGGTGGAGCGCCAGAAGATCCTGACGTGCGATCGACCACCTCAGTTCGTCGCGGTGCTCGACGAGTCAGCGCTGCGCCGCTACGGCGACGGCATCGGTGCCGTGATGGCGCAGCAGATCGCCCACCTGATCGCTCTCGCCGAGCTGCCACACATCCATGTGCACGTCATCCCTGCGTCGAGCGGACTGCATGTGGGCCTGTCGGGACCGTTCGCCCTGGCACGCTCCAGGGAGGGCGTATGGGTCGGGCACCTGGAGAACCAGCTTGCCGGAGTCGTCATCGACAAAGACGATGACGTCGCTACGCTTCAAGCTCGGTGGGAAAGTGTGCGTAACGAGGCTCTGCCCCGCCGGCAGTCCATCGACCTGCTCAAGGAAGTAGAGAGCCAACATGGACCTCAGTAACGCCCGCTGGCGCAAGGCAACCCGTAGCGGAGCGAGCGGCGGGAACTGCGTCGAGGTGGCCGACAACCTGCCCGGCGTGGTCGCCGTCCGCGACTCGAAGGACCCGACCGGCCCGGCCCTGACCTTCGCCCCCACGGCCTGGCGCGCATTCGTCGCCCGGACCGCCGGGCGGGCCTGACCGCCCATCCCGTACGCCCGGAAGCGCCCGTCCCCGGCCGGGGCGGGTGCTCCGTGGCCGCCCCCGGCGCACCCTCGTTGAACTGCGCGTATCGACGGCGGCGCGGAAGCCGAGAGCCGCCGCCGGCCGACGTCCGGTAACCTGAGCGCGCGGGCCGCTAGCTCAATGGCAGAGCTGTGGACTTTTAATCCATAGGTTCAGGGTTCGAGTCCCTGGCGGCCCACTCTTCCGCAGGTCACCGGCCCATCGTGGGGTCGTTTGCGCCGTGATCTCGGCCCGTACAGCAGCGAAGTACAGCAGTAGTGCCTTACCGGTCCAGCGCGCGGCCGAGCCGCTTGAGCGCGTCGCGGGTGGCCGCCGGTGGCCAGCTCCGACCCTGGGAGCCGGGTCCGTGCCGGGCGAGGTGGGGTCAACTGCGCTGCTGTGGCGGTGTCCGCCGGGGGCGCGGTCCGTGACACGAGAGCCGACTCAGGCTGTTCCGGCAGCCTCCGGTGAACGTCAGAATGACCGTATCGTTCCTCGCTGTTTCACGGTGACGTGAACTGCCGTGTCTCGGCCTGTGATGACACCCGGCTTGGATCTAGGTGCAGCTCATGAGCCCCGGTGCAGTCCGCCATCAGGGTTGCCACCTCCGCGCCGCAACGGCAGACCCGATTCGGCCCGCGCTCACCGTCCAGGCCGCAGCAGCCCGTCCGACGGGTGAAGTCCGGGTGTAGCTGAAGCGACGGCGCGTCGTCCGGGTGGATCACGATGGTGTTGCGCGGGCCGGCCGAAACAAAGAAGACGCCATCGATCTCCAGTGTACTGCCACCCGGCATGGCTTTTGGCAGGTCGTAGACAGGCGGGTCTTGATCCGCTGCGGGCACGAATGGGACACCGAACGGCTCCGGGTCGATGGCGAAGAAGCCGCGCGGCATCGTCGACGGACGAGGACCACGGCCTTCTTGTGCTGGCGGGCGAACCAGCTTTTCCGGGGAATGCGCCAAGTCTGGTGTCAGCACCGCGCCGCAGCGGGCGCAACTAAAGACGGCCACATGATCAGTCTTCCATGCCCGCAACGCAGCCGACGAGGTTGTGCTCACTGGCCCCGATCCTGGTCACGCTAGCCCGACCGAGCGGTGTGATCGCCTGTTATCGGTCCAGCGCGCTGCCGAGCCGCTTGAGCGCGTCGCGGGTGGCCGCCGACGACACCACCGTGTAGATCTCGATCGTGATGGCGTACTGCGCGCGCCGGAGGATCTGCATCGCCACCCGAGGTGGACGTTCAGGTCGGCCAGAAGCGAGGCTCAGGTCCGCCGGCGCCCCGAACGGTAGTGCGCCGGACCCCGGCAGCATCGCAGCGCCGGTCCCAGAAGCGGTTGAAGTTCCGTGGCTCGACCGGCCGGCCGTAGCGGGTGGTGAAAATCAGTTCGGAGGGGTGCCAGGCTGGGCCGGCGGCGTCCCGGGCGGTGGTCTGGGCGGCGCGGCGGCGGTCGAGCGCCACGGTGCAGATGTCCGGCAGCGGCAGGGTGGCGTCCACTCGACGCGGGGGAGCTGACCATCGATCGGCAGCTCCAGCGGGTCGGTGCCGAACTGCTGCACCGGGAGACGAAGACGGCGGCCTGTCGACGTCAGCCCAGGTGAGCCCCGTCTCACCCTTGCGCAGACCGAGCACCAGGACCAGGACGTGCGCAGCGTAGAGCGGATCGTCGTCGGCGCGGGCCGACTCCAGGAAGCACCGCGCCTCGTCGCTCGTCCACGCCTTCCGCTTGCGCTTCCGCACCGGAGGCAGCTTCACCAGGGAGGCGACGTTGCGGGTGATCAGCCCTTCCGTGATCGCCTGGGACAGCAGCGTCCGGAGCACGGTCCGCAGGTGGGTGACGCTGGTCGCCGAGGCCAGATCCCGGCAGCAGCGGCCGAGGGCACAGCAGCGACGCTGGGCGGGCTTGCGCCGCTCGTCCTTGCCCTGAGCGCAGCACTGGCAGGTCCGTCCGACCTCGTTGATCCACGTCTGGACGTCGCTGACCCGAAGCTTGTCGAGCCGCTTCCGGCCGAGCCCTGGCACGAGGTAGAGCCGGACCACCACCTCGTAGGTGACGTAGCTACCCGGGGCGAGGTTCGGCTTGACGATCTCGCGCAGCCAGTAGCCGGCGTACTCCCCCACCGTCGGGGAGCGTGTCGCCACGGGGCCGGCCTTGGCCTGCCCGTGCAGCTTGATCCACTTATCGTGGACCTCCTCGCGGCTCTTGCCGTAGACCCACTTCCGGCCCCGCTTGCCGTCGGGCTTCTCCACCCAGACGTACGCGGCGAAGCCGTTGCGGTACGGGAAGATCGAGCCTTCGCCGTTGGCCCGACTACGTCCGGGCATCAGGCCGCCTCCTGCCGCTCGACCTGGTCACGGATGTACTCGTCGACCCATTCGGGGAGGATCCGGCGCTACTTGCCATCCTTGATGGAGCGCAGCTCGCCGGTGGCGATTTTCATCTTGACCTTGGAGATGCCGAAGCCGAGCAGGACGGCTACCTCGGCGGGTGAGTACCAGCGCGGGGCGAGGTTCTGGCTCATGCGGCGGCCCCGACGAGCCAGGCTTCGTGGGCGAGTTCTTCCCGGCCGATGCGTCTGGCCTGCCGGCGTTGGGCGGCGGCGGTGTTGGCCAGGAGCGCATCGCCCTCGGTGAGCCACCCGGAGCCGGCGTAGGTGAGAAGGCCAACCATCACAGTGTCGGTGAGATCTTCGTCCTCGGCGCGGCGGAAGGTCGCGCGGGTGTCCCGAAGCAGGCCGAAGGTGACGGAGTAGCGGCGGGCCTTGGTGAGGAAGTGCCCGCCGAAGCCGAGCATGTGCGCCCAGCGGCGCAGCCCAGCGTAGGCGTTCGGTTTGGTGTCAAGGCTGCCTTGACGGTCGTCGGCCGTTGCGGCGCCGCTGGCGGTGTCGGTGCCGGTGGGCCGTCCGAGGTGCCAGCAGGCGTCGATGAGGCGGGCAAGATGGTCGCCTTCCGGATCGGCGTAGTCGTCGACGGTGGCGGGGGTGAGTCGGGTGGATTGGGGTGGCTTCGGTTGCCTTGGTGGCGTACTTGGCGAGGTAGGCGGCCACCTTGCCGTCGGTCAGCTCGCCGCCGGCACTGTTGATACGCCGGACGTCGACCTGCTCGCCCCACGCCACCACCCAGCCGCGTTGCTGGTCGGGGTGCAGGGGCGTGGTGACGGTGATCTGGCGTGCGGCAGCGTGGGCGGCTGCCTCCAGGTCGTCGACGGTGATCCCCACAGGCGGTGGCACGAGCGCGTCCGGGTCGTCGGGGGCGACGCCGTCGAGGCGCAGCAGGACGTGGAAGTGAACGGCTGCCCGGCGCTGCATCTCGGCGACCTTCCCGTGCGACACCCGAACCGGCGGCACCCGTCGCACCCTGCCGGAGTTGGTGACGACCTGGACGAAGGGGATGCCGCGTCTGCGGCAGAGGCCGGCAAGGTGCCGTTCGATGGCCTGCTTCGTGCGCCGCCACAGCTCGCCCGAGAAGTAGTTCCAGACGACCTGGTGGCCGTGGTCGTAGCAGTCCAGGCACAACGGCTGCCCAAGCCGCGGATCGTCGGCGTCGTGACGGGCGAAGCACGCCGCGGGCTGCCCATGCTGGCAGGTGCCGACGGTGTGGCGGGCACGGCAGGGAGCCGGACGGCAGTCGCAGCGCTGCCGGGTAGCGCAGGTGTGGCGGGGAACGTGCCGGTTGTGGACCGCGCCGAAGGACGGCGCGGTGAAGGTGGCGAAGGCGACCGGGTGCCGGCCTACCGAGGCAGGGACGCCCTTGCCGCCAGTCAGGCCGCAGCGCACGACCTGGTAGGCGTCGCCCTGGTAGACCCAGCTTGTCAGCAAACTGCTGATCGAGTGATACGAGTCGGATCTCGGCGCTGATCGTGGGTATTGGCTGCTGGAATCATGCCTCCGGCAGCAGGGCCGGTTGGCGCGAGGCCCGATGAGCAGCCAAGCCAGCGAACCGGAGCGTACTACGCCGGACGAGGCCAGAAAAGGGAGTAGGAGGACAAGGCGCCGAGCCACCGCATGGACGTCAACGTCAACCCGTAATGCGTTGGCCGCCGACGCGGTAAGGGCACGCCAGCGAACTATTCCTCTTGGTCGTTCTGTTGGAAGCCGCCCGCCGCCACGTCGAAGGCCGAGAAGATGTAGTCGTCATCGAGCTTGGCCGGATTGAAGCCGCCGTTTTGCAGCGCAAGCCGCAGAAGAGTACACAGAGCGGCAAGCGCGAACCTAGAGGCGTGTATTGGCATGCCGCCGATGTCCAGTAGATCTTTCTTGTGGGGCCCTGGTGTTCCATGTACGACTCGTGACCGATACGAGTACATATCCTTGGTTGCTGTATATATTTCCTTGCTGTCAGACCATCCTGCTCGTGTGAGCAGGGCCGCCGCCCGAAGGCTAAGCCGGTGCACTGTTTCGCCGGAACCTGACCCGAGTAACGCTTCCAGCGCAATGCACAAGTCTATAATTCGGTCCTCATCATCGTCGCGTTCATAAGAATTTGCGAGCCGGCGCGCTGCGACTCTAACGCTGGGATGGGCCTTGAGAAGTGCTTCCGCAAGCGAGCTGATCTCCTCCGCCTTGG
Source organism: Micromonospora sp. NPDC052213 (assembly GCF_040679695.1). Classification (NCBI taxonomy): domain Bacteria; kingdom Bacillati; phylum Actinomycetota; class Actinomycetes; order Micromonosporales; family Micromonosporaceae; genus Micromonospora; species Micromonospora sp. NPDC052213. The sequence continues at coordinate 63,755 of NZ_JBFAVI010000015.1, read as the reverse complement.
CGGGCGAAACTTGGACCGGTTCCCGGTCATCAATTCGGTCGAGACGTAGTGCATAATCGCGAAGCAGGTGAGTAAATGGTGCGCTGGGTCCTGCAGTCGCAAAGGCGGACCATCCCCTTGCGAGGTATCCAACCTGCGCATAGGTCGTGCGTCCCGGAAGCGCAACTGCCATACCTTGAAAGAATCGCGCTAGGGCATCTTCGCCCGCCTCGTCCATGCAGATATCGAAGTATTCCCCATATCCACCGGGGATGCATTTGACGTTCTCTAGCTTTACCGCATGTGTAGCTCTTTGCAGGCTCGACCGGTCGCGGTCCTTGATGTGGGGAACGGCCGAAAAAGCATCGTATAAGCTGCCCGACATTTCGATTACCGAGTACTCCTTGAACTTGGCGCCTTCCTCAAATATGGCGCCAAGGATGGGCACTATTACATCGACTCGGGGGTCAGGGTCGATAAGGTATGGTTCATGCTCGCGATATAGTCGTGCCAACGTCTCCTCGTTGATAGATTGCTCCCCGAGGACTGCGCATCTCTGGGCGAGCACGAGCGGAACCATAGCGATCTCGTGGACCATTAAGCTTGAACGGTCGGCAATATCTGTTCCCGGTAGCGCAAACTTCCAGGCTGTGTTAGGTCGCTGGTGGATCCCTTCCACAAGCTCCTGTAGCCCATCCAGGTCTTCCGCGCCCCGTCCCGGGCCTCCAAAGGAGACCGTTTGACCAGAACTGTCTGGGGCTGTCATGGCCCGTCTGTCGGCCTCGCCGCTTGTTTCAACGGTTTCGTACCGGGCGATTTTGCGGAGTGCGTCAAGTGCAGGTCGCTTGATCAGCTCCCAGAGGTTTTGGTCCACTGGCCGATGGACTCGTCGCTGTCTACTGAGTGAAGTCTCCCGATTTCGCTCGGACTCAGGACTTGCCTGTGTCTTCGTCTCGCGTGACATCGCGGGCGGGCGGTCTGCCTCGGTTTCAGGTTCCATCGCAACTATCATCGCCTTTGATGGGCTGTCGGGCCATAGCGCTTCGAGCTGTCCCCGTCGGGCAGGACGCACAGAGCGAGGTGCCAGGCAGCGAGGCAGCAGGAAGGCAGCGCAAGCCTTGAGGCAGACCGGACACGAATATCACTGGACGATGGCCTACACCTGCTCGTAGACGCGGGCCGGGACCGGCTGGCAGTAGACGATAGCTTGAGACTGGATCCCGCCAGCGGGGTCGACCTGGGTCGCCGGCGGAACGGCTGTCGACAGCAACGTTGACAGCAACGCCGCCGGACGGCGGCACGCTGCCAAGCGCTCGCACGGACGAAGCTCCGAGCGTGCAGCCGTTGGCGGACGCGTGCGGACGCGATGCACAGAGCTTGTAAGCGAGGCGTCACCACCGCCCCAGCCGGGCTCGGGGCCCCGTTTCGACCTGGCAGTCGTACAGCAAGGAAGTACAGCAAGCCAGTCCACCGCTACAGCCCTCGGCCGGCCGGGGTCCGGCGTCGCGATCTGCGCACCGAACCGTCAGCAATCGTCGTCCTGACATTCCCATAGATCTGTGTCAAGGCGCCTGCCGTCGGGCTGGTGCGTCTGCAACCTATCCTCGGCGGCTGCGCTGGAGCTGCTGTTGCTCCATCCACCACTGATCTGTGTCGGACCAGTCCGCATCCGGCCAGTCGAAGGCGTCGATAGTCCACCCGTCCGGACACATGACGTCCAGCGCCGCCTTCAGGTCACCCGACGGATCCACCCGCACACCGAGCCGATTGGACTCGCTACCGCTGTCGACATGCTCGGCGAGCTGCCATACTGCGGCGGCTTGTCGGGCGGTCAAGGGGCCCTCCACCATGAACTCGCGCCACTCGTCCGTAATCGTGGCTCCGGCCGTGCGCAACATGATGATCACGCTGGTCAGGTCTTCCACACCGGGCACGGTGAAATACACCCGCGGCATGTCTGCCTTCGGCTCAGTCATGACGGCAAGTGTGGTGGGAGCGAGTTCTTTCCCGGGCCAGCGACACGCCCAGTCGCGAGCGCCGGCCTGAAGGAGATTGCCGAGGACAGCAGCCCAGGCCAGCGGAGGACGACTCGCGCTAACGGTGAACTCCGGGGCCGAGGTCAGACATGAGGACAGACGTGCCGGGACCGCAGGCACAGAGCTTGTAGCAATGCGTCAGGCAGCGAGGCAGCGGGAAGGCAGCACGAGCCTCGATGCGGGCCGGTCCCGAACGCGAAGCGATGGCGGCCGGCACCTGCTCGTTGACGAGGACAGCCACCGGCCGGCAGCATCCGACAGGTTGGGGCCCCAGCGGGGGTCACTGGTGGCGGTGGGGACGGGTCAGCGACCTACGCGGATGCGGTCAGCGGAGTACAACTCGCGGGAGCCGTCGGCGCGGAAGATCACGATAACCGGGATGCCCTCGCCCATCTCCAGCTCGCGTCGCTCGGCTGGTGTAGGCATCCGAGCGGTGGCGGTGTCGCCCTTGAGGAGAGTCACCGTCTCGGTCGGCTCAACGGCGCGGACGAACGTGCCGCGCGGTGGTTCCACGATCACGAGCCCTTCCGACCGGAGTAGCGCTACCGCCTGTCGGACGCTCGTGCGGCTCAGCCCATACTCCTGAGCCAACCGCAGCTCGCTGGGCAGCGACGCCCCGGGCGCGAGGTCGCCAGACGTGATCCGGTCTCGCAGGAGGTCTGCGAGCTGCCGGAACACGGCACGATCCGCACTGGGGTCGATCACGAACGTGACGCTATGCGCCCGACAGCTCTACATCTTATTGTATCTACATCCCTACGTCGTTACGGTGACGTGAGCTGCGGAGTTGCACGATCGCCAGTCCCGACGTGCTGTCCGTGTTGGCCGACATCCGAGGGGAGACCTGGTGCCTCGCGTCTCGTACGAGGAGTACTTGGTAGCCGTCGCGCTCACTCTCGCCAGGCGGCACCGGCCGGTCTGGTCATGGCAGCGGTGGCGGAAGGTCTGCCGATGTGGAGGCGAACTGCCCTGCCGCACCAGGCATCGGATCCCGATCAACCGAGGGCATTGGCCGTCAGACCACGACCGGCAAGGTGCCCCGGCATCGGAGTGGCGGGCAGCACGGGAGACGCCAAGATGACGGCTCATCTCCCAATCACACCGACTTGGACGTGCGGCGGCTGCGGTGCCGACTGGCCCTGTCAGACCCGGCGGCGCGAGCTGCGAGCGGAGTACGACCGCGCCCCGGTGTCACTCGCCCTCTACCTGGCCGCGCAGCTCGTCGACGCCGCCCAGGACCTGGCCCACGTCCCCGCCGGTCACCTGCATCACCGATTCCTCGGCTGGACCCGATGAGCATCCTGCGACCCGGCGACGAGAAGTTCCACTACAGCGACGGCTCCCACAAGTGGATCCCACCGAACCCGGACTACGACCAGGAGGTCTGGGACGAGCAGGTCCGCCAGCACAAGGAAGGCCACCTCAGAAACGAGCAGCCCAAGGTCCGCATCCAGCGCCTCGTCTGACGCCAGCAGTACAGCAGCGAAATACAGCAACCGTGCCAGCGGAACCGGACCGAGATGCGCGCCAGCAGGCCGGATGACCTCGAACAACACCTGATCCAACCCGCTCGCCGGCAATCCATAGGTTCAGGGTTCGAGTCCCTGGCGGCCCACTTTTCCGCAGGTCAACGGCCCCTCGTGCGGCCGTTTGAGCCAGGAGCATGGCTGGTACAGCAGCCGACGCTCGGCTGAGTATCGTCGGGCCTAGCTTGTCGCAGCGGTTTGGTGGCGTGGTTACCGCCGGTCGCCATGATCGTCGTCTACGATTCTCCGGTGAACCGTCCCCTCACCGCGGGGCTGCTGGGCGCCGTCCTGCTTCTTGCCGCCTGCGCAGACGAGAAGCCGGCTGCCAGTCGACCCACCCCAGACGGTGCTAGCCGCGCCGGTTGTGCCCATGTAGAGACCCAGGTGAAGGACCAAAATCTCTTCTGGTCCATGAATCGCTTTGCAGGCATGCGGGCGAGCGGCTCGGTCGATCCCGGTGTCAGTGCCGCCGGCCGGGAGTTGATGGAGGCCGCTCAGGAGGCCGGCGACCTCGACCTGGGCAGCCAGGGCAAGGCGGACATGACACAGGCCGAGGCCCGGATCGCCGAAGCCCAGCAGAAGCTGATGACGGCTTGCCGTGAACTGCTGGGTGAGCCGCCCTGGATGCAACCGCCCGCTTCCGCAACGCCACGTTGACGATCTCCACAAGTCTCGACGGAGCGTCACGCACGTTCTGATTCCGACCGGTCACGCAAGTCCCGGGACCGGGACAGCCGGCTGTCGGCGAAGTTGGACGCTCTTACGTCTGTCAATCCTGTGGCCCGGGCTCGCGGGTCGTAGTTTCGGTCCACCGCCGAAACAGGTGTAGCGCCTCTCCGAGATTCAGTGGTCCACACGCTGCCCGGAACTGGTCTTTCTCGACCCAGGTCATGATCCAATCGTGTTCGCTTCGATGGAGTTCCTGCCGCTCGTAGGGCACCCCTGACAGTGCCGTATCGCCCAGGTCGATGCAGACCGACCAGCCGGGGTTGTCGACCGTCTCGATCTGAATGCCGTATTCGTGTTCCCACTCGCCATCGCACCGAGTCGCGTACCAGGCTTGCAACCAGGTCCAGACCCCGGGCGCCAGCTCGTCGTGATCATGCACTCGTAGTCCCTGATCTCGCGGTGATCCCTGACAGGTGTCTCGGCTGATGGTCTACCGCTGCCAGAAGCCGTGGTCGTTGCCGCCTTGGACGTAGATGGCGAAGGTGCCATGCCCAGGGATCTCCATCGGCTCCACGGCTATCTCGCCGCCGGCCTCCGCTACCGCTGCGACGGCCGCTTCGATGTCATTTACCAGCCAGTAGGGCCGCACTACCGGCTCTTCCGTCTCGCGCAACGGCGCCCGCACCCCCACCAGCCCGCCTCCCGGCATTTCGGCCGTCCGTGCGTTGCCGAGCCCGGAATCCGGCTCGCCGAAGCGCACCCCATTCGCTGCTGCGTAGGTGGCACACACCACGTCGACTTCCCTGGTCACGATTTCGAGGTAGTAGATCTGCATGGCTGTCTGCCTCCGGTAAGTCGACGACGTACTAGACAGGGGTTTGATCTTTTGCATCCCCGCCACTGTGTGGCCATCGCCCCCTTGATCTCACGCACGGGCGACATGTCGACGTAATGGAACTCCCCATCGACCCGAGTCGAGCACCGTAGCGCGCCGCAGAGCACCACGCTGAGGGCTCCGCGCCTCTCCAAGGGGCATGATCTTAGGCCCCTTGCGTCAGCCGTGCCCGTAGCATTGTCCGACGCGGCGGTCAGTGCTGACAGACGCCTGGTACGCCCGCCGGGGATTGTGATCATGGCTCGGTGAGGGCTTGCCGGGCGTGGTGGCTGTTCATGGCTGGGGCACGGTGACGGCGCCGGCCGCGTATTCAGAGAAGATCTCGGCGAGGACGCGCAGTGCGCTCGCGGCCGACTCGTCGGCATCGCCCAAAGTGGAGGCGCAAGTGGCGAGCGTCTTCCAGAGGGCCCAGCCGCGCCCGCGCGCCCATGTCGCCTCACCGACGGACAGTCGCTCCCGGAACGCCTGCCGGCCGTCGGCGGTCAGCAATGTCCATGCGATTGCCAGGTCACAGGCCGGATCGCCGACGCCGCATGTCCCGAAGTCGATGACAGCTGCCAACTCCCCGTCGTTGAGCAGGAGATTTCCCGAAGCGATGTCCCCGTGGAACCAGCTGTCGACACCGTCCCAGCGTGCGTTCAGTGCGCTCTTCCAGATCTCGCGAGCCAGGTCGGTGTCGACGTGGCCGCCCAGTGCCGCGAGCGCGCGCTGGACTTCCCCGTCGTAGGTGCGCAGCGTGCCGCCCCGAAACCAGTTGTGCTGGCCGGGGCGGGGACCGTCAATGGTATCGATGCTCTGTAAGGCCGCCAGGAACTCGGCCAGGTCGACCGCGAATCGGACGGTGTCGGCGATGCGGTCCGCGCTCACAGGTTCGCCGTCGAGCCATTGGTAGATCGACCACGAGTAGGGGTAGCCCGCGCCGGGTTTGCCTTTCGCCAGGGGGGCGGGGATGGGCAGCGGGAGTCGGGGAGCGAGCGCCGGAAGCCACCTGTGTTCCTTGTCGACCGCCAAGGCGTACTCGGACGCGCTGGGCAGACGCACCAACCTTCGGGTGCCGAGGTGGAAGGTCCAGTTGTCCCAGCCACCGCCGGCTACGGGCTGAACCGGGAGGTCGGCCCACTGAGGAAACTGGTCGGCGATGAGCCGCTGCACCTGTTCCGCGTCGACGGCAATGCGCTGGGGCACTGGACCGAGATTCGGTGTGTCGCTCACTGAGACATCCTTTGGCCGACAAGGGAAATTGAAGTGCGGGACCTGATGTGGTGCGAAAACGAAGGCAGCCACCGTCAATCATGCACGTCTGTGTGGACTGCTGGCTTTCTACCGCTGCTGGTCATCCGTGACGACCCCATGGGTGAGGCCACCCGGCGGGCTCTCGGGTAGCCGGCGTCCGCAGGAGACCGGCTCCGATGAATTCCGGACAATCTTCGTACAAGTGGCTGCTTTCTCGCCGAGTGCGGGCGCCGTTGCAACTGGTCGGTCAGGACCCGAATCCTCTGCCGGGCTCGTCGCCTCTTACCTGTGCCGGCGAGACCCGCCGGCGGAGAACTGGAGGATGACATGGAACTCGTATGGTGGGTCGCCATCGCCGTCGGAGCCCTCGTGTTCTGCATGTGCACCGTATTCCTGCTGCGGCGGAAGGGACGTTCCCGTGGCTGAGACGGCATGGCCGAGCGAGCAGTTGGTTCTCGCCGCCCAGCGCGGGGACATCGCGTCGGTCACCGCACTGGTCTCCGGCTCGTACCCGGGCGTGCGGCGGTTCGCGCACACGCTGTGCGCCACGCCCGAAGATGCCGAGGATGCGGCGCAGGAGGCGTTGATCATCCTCTACCGCAAGATTGGCACGCTGCGTGCCTCCGGGGCGCTGGCATCGTGGATGTTCCGGATCGTACGCAACGAATGCCTGCGCCGGCTGCGGCTCGTCGGCCATCGTCCTGCGCCAGTGGCCGACATCGCCGCGGCGTCGGCCGAGGACGAGGTGCTGCAACGTCTCGAAGCCGGCCGCGTCGCCGAGGCGATCGCCGCGTTGCCCGCCGACCAGCGTCATGTGCTGATCATGCGGGACATCCAGGGCTTCCCGGGCCGGGCCGTCGCCGACGCGCTCGGCCTCAGCACGGCCGCGATGAAGTCCCGGCTGCACCGCGCCCGCGCCTCGGTGCACCGCACCCTGCGGGGAGGGATGATCAATGGCTGACGGTCCCTCGTTCGCCAGTCAGTCGCTGGCGCGGCACCTCGCCCGTGGCGTGGTCGGGTTCGGCGGGCTGATCGGCTCGATCGCACTCCTGCCGGTCGTCGGCCCGGTGAGCCTGCTGCTCTTCCCCGTCGGCCTGCTCGCGCTCCGCGGCTGTCCGATGTGCTGGGCGGTCGGCCTCGTGCAGACGCTTTCGTCAGGGCGCCTGGAGCGGTCCTGCACCGACGGTCGCTGCGAGCTGCGGAGGAGGACGACGTAGGGACCCGCCGTTGGCCGCTCCGCTGGCGCCGCTCAGAGCATCGCCACGGGCACCAGGCGCATCGCCTCGACGCCATCGAGGCGTTCGATCTCGGGTAGCCCGGTCCCACCCTTCCCGTTCAAGGGAAGCTGGAGCCGCAGCGAGGCGCGTGCCACCTGCGAGTCGAGTTGCGTGGCGAGGTTGCCCTTGCCTTGGCACTGCCTGCGTAGCCGCTCGTAGGCGGCGTCGCGCTCCTCGAACTCGACCGACTCCGCGCGGGGCAGCGCCCGGACGGCCTCCTCCACGGCGGCTCGCTGCTTTTCCGTAGCCGTCGGTTCCAGCCGGACGATCGCCCCGATCCGCGACGGCAGGGGATCAGCATCGGCGATCCTGAGCCCAACCCACTCGACGCCGTCGACCGTACCCATCACCAGATCGACCGCCTCGGCGACCGACACGTCGGTGACAGTCGCGTGAAGGGACTCCGGCATGTTCTCCGGATCCAGATCCGCCACCAGGTCCGGCGAGTCCTTCCGCAGTTTCTCGTAGGCCTGCTCGCGGGTCTCGAAGGCGACGCCCTCGACGCTCGGCATCGCGCGTAGCCGCTGCTCCACCGCACTTTTTTGCGCTGCCGTCACGTCGCGGTCCAGCAGGACGGTCAACGTCGTGTGCCCGGCGTCCTTCGACTCGGAGGAGGCGCAAGCGGACAAAGCGGTCAGGAGTATGAGAGCCAATACCGGCGCGACGCGACGCATGGGTCAGATCGTAGGTGGGCGCGAGGCATCGAGTGATCCCAAGGTCTCGGCCGGAACGGCTTCCTGGCGGGCACGTCGGTTCCCGCGTTCGCCAGGGCCCTAGGCTTCCTGCATGGCAAGCGTGGATGCTCTCGTCCAGCGAATCGATGAGCCGGAAGAGGACGACGACGGCACCGAGGTGTACGACATCGTCGACGACCTCGTGGCCAGCCGCGATGCGGCACTGCTGCCTGCCCTGGAGGCCCACCTCGACCGTTACCTCGGCGAGGGCAACTTCTTCGCTCGCGACGCCATCGCCACCGCGTTGGCCCGCATCGCGGGAGTGGAGTCGTTGCCGGTGCTGCTTCAAGCGGCGGCTCGGGAGCTGGGGGACGACCAGGACGGGTTGTCCGCCGAGATCCTGGACCTCGTCGAAGGTGCCCCTGTGCGAGCCCGGCACATCCTCACCCAGCTGAGCGCGGATCCGAGAGTTCGGGCGAAGGCGATGTGGGCGGCACAGTTCCTGCCGGATCGCTAGCGCTGATCTTGGCTGTGCGGGTGCCGGCCCCCGCCCGGCGTGGTGCCAGGGTCGCCGGGTTGCTGGCGGCGGTGCCGCCGCCGTCGATCGACTCTGCCGGCACGCCCGTCAGCGTGGCCGCTTTGGTGCCAGGATGCGGGCCACGGCGTGACAGGCGCCGGCGACGAGCGGCAGCAGCAGGGCCGCGCCCGCTGCGGCACCGCCACCGGCCTGGGGTACGCCGGCCGCCCGCAGGCGCCGCCAGGCCCACAGCGAGAACGGGGCGACGACCAGCGGCGCGGTCACCACGCCGGGGGTGTATCCGCGGGTGACCACGGCCTGGGCGACGTGCCCGCCCGCGTGCAGGCCGAAGCCGACCAGGGCCGACTGGTAGAAGCCGCTGCGCCCGCCGGTGCGAGCGCCCCGGGCCGCCGCGGCGGCCATCACGACGCCCATCGCGCCGATGGCGATGCGTGCCTGCGCCGGGCTGACCCGGAGCTGGTCCCACACCCGCTCGGGCACCTGCGGGAAGCGGGCCCGCAGCCGTGGCCGGGCGCGGTCGAGCCAGCCGCCCATCGTGGCGAGTTCCTCGGCGTCGTGGATCGCCCAGGCCGCCAGCAGCCCCCAGGTGGCCGCCGCGGGGAGGGCTCCGTCCTTCCGCGAAGTCATGCGCCTATAATTTACGATACAGTTCGTAAATTATAGAGGATGTGACGTGGCCAACGAGCGAGGCCGACCCCGGCGGCCGGAGACCGACGCGGCGATCCTGCACGCCACCCTGGACCTGCTCCGCGACGGCGGCTACCGCGCCCTCTCCATCGAGAAGGTGGCCACCCGGGCGGGCGTGACCAGGCCGACCGTCTACCGCCGCTGGCCCGACAAGGCCGGTCTGGTCGTCGACGCCCTGGCCGAGGCGGTGCCCGTCGCGCCCGCCCCGGACACGGGCGACACCCGCACCGACCTGCACCACCTGGCACGCGGCCTCGTCGACCGGCTCACCGGCCTGGCGCCGGTCATCCTCGGCGTACTCGCCGACAGCATCGGGCGCGACGACCTCGCCGCACCGCTGCGGGAGCGGTACCTGCGTCCCCGCCTCGACACCATCACCGACGTCGTCGAGCGCGGCATCGCCCGTGGCGACCTCCCGTCCGACACCTCGCCGGCCACCGCGCGCGATCTCCTCGCCGGCCCGCTCGTCTACCGGTGGCTGGTCGAGGGCACCCTGACGGACACCGACGTCCGCGAACTCGCCGACACCGCCTGGAAGGCTCTGACCGGCCGGGCCGGCACCGCCGTCGACGCCTGAACCGACGTGAGCCCCGACAAGCGGCCGGCGTCGGCCCGGTGAGGGGTGAGCGGCGACCGTCTACTGTCCTCGCCATGAGGACGGGGACGCTGGCACGGGCCGCCACCATCGCCACGGCGATCGGGCTGGTCGCCGGCTGCGGCGGCGCGGCGGCGCGCGAGGCGCGAGCGTGCCAGGAGTCGGTGGACGAGGCGGAGGCCAAGGTCCGGGTGGACCGTTGGGACCCGCCGGAGGAACTGCCGGGGCTCGGGGACTATCCCGAGATCCACTGGCAGGCTCGCGCGTTGGGCGAGCCGTGTTCCCGGGTCCCGGGTCCGACGGACTGGGCGTACCAGGCCGTCGTCAGGCTCCATCCGCAGGACGCGCGGGAACTCGCGGAGCAGTACGACTTCGCGCCCGTCGCGGCCGACGACCCGGCCCAGCACGACCAGGGCAGGACGCCCGCCGACGTGTGGCCCGACCTCCGGCCGCACGTCCCGGCCGGGGCCCGCTGGCTGCACAGCCGGTCGTACGACGAGGCCCCGCCCGCCACGCGCGGGCGGGTGGCGTTCCTCGACGTCGAGCACGAGACGGTGCTGCTCATGCTGAACGACCGCTGACGGCGGGGCCGCCCCGGGACGCGGAACGGCCCCGGAGCGTGCCACGCCGGGGCCGTCCGGTGAGCTGCAGCCCGCCGTCGCCGCGCCGGTCGTCGCCGCGTCACCGTGGCGACGACGCCGACCACCCGCGCCGCACGGTCACCGGCACGGCCGGCGGTGGGGCGTCCCCCGTGGGAAGGAGGGGACTCACGCCGTCGCGGGAGGTGTGACCGGCGGCCGGCCGGAAGCCTGGAGGGCGAGGGCGACGAGAGGTCGCCACCGTTTTCGGGAGGATCGATGAGGACGACACTCCGTGGGCTGGGCGCGGCGGCCGTCGTGGTCGGCGTGGCCCTGGCCGGCGCGTCGGGCGCCACCGCCTCGGCGACGGCGGACCGGGAGCCCGCCGGGACCGCGCGCGTGACCGGCAGCGGCGAGATCCGGCTGACGTTCGCGCCGGACCAGGACGTGCGCAGCTTCAGCTTCGACGCGCGCGCCACCCCGTACACCCGACCTCTGCCGGGGGCGCCCCAGGGCCTGCCCACCGACGCGACCGGGACCGTCCACGTCGCCCACCGGGTCGCGGCGGACGGCTCCACCGTCCGCTTCGCGGCCCGGGTCGACTGCCTGGTCACGGCCGCGCGGACCGCGACCCTCACCGCCGTGGTCACCGAGGCCGACGCGCCGGTGGCCGACCTCATCGGGCGGCGGCTGGGCTTCAGCGTGTACGACGGGCCGGGCCGCGACCGCGTCGGCTTCTCCTGGGCGGTGGTCAACGCCGACCAGGGCCCGGACGGGCAGTGGCGGGAGGGCAGCGTCGGCACCTGCATGGCGCCCGCTCCCTTCGCCCCGGTGACCGAGGGCGGCTATCAGGTGCGGCACGCCGAACTGCCGCCACCGCCGGAGAGCTGAGCCGGCCGGCGGATGTCGTCGGCCACGACGCGATCCGGCGGCCCGCCGTGTCGTTGATCCGGTTGAGCCTGCCCCCACCTGCGACGACGGTGGGGGCACCGACCGTGAGGAGGCACGCCGATGACCCGTCAGCGCGAGACCGTGGAGGTCGACCCGGTCCTGTTCCGTGCCGTCTACGACTCGCCCGCGTCGCTGCCCGGCGCGCACCGGTGGACGACCCCGGAGTCGGACGTGCGGCGCATCGAGAAGCTGCTCGGCATGCCGCTGCGCAGCATCGGCGCCCCGCTGTGGGTCAGCGGCGACGAACCGGACTGCCCCAAGTGCGGGCGGCGCGTCACCTGGTACGACATCGTCTCCTCCGCCCTCTCCGGCGTGCACGACCGGATGATGATCGCGACGGTCATCCTCGGCGACCGCAAGTACGTCAACACCGAGGTCCCGGACGCGATCGCCGGCGTGCGCTGCGCCGACTGCCGCACCCCGATCGAGGGGCTGCGCAGCTTCAAGTGCCACAACTGGGCGTACGCCTTCGAGGCGCTGGAGGCCGTCCGGGAGCGGATGACCGGCGCGTCAGTCGTCGGCCGTCAGCTCGCGGACGAACCGCAGGCCGGGGCGCCCGTCGAGTGACATCTCGCCGACCGGCGTGAAGCCGGTGCGCCGCAGCACCGCGAGCGAGCCGGCGTTGTCCAGGGTCGTCCTGGCCCTCAGCCGGCACAGCCCGTACGCCGCACGGGCCAGCGCGGCCACGCGGCGGACGCCGTCGGTCGCCACCCCGCGCCCGGCGGCCCGCTCGGCCACCCGGTAGCCCAGCTCGGCCTCGCCGTCGGCGACGTCGACCAGGTTGAACCGGCCCAGCACCGCCCCGTCGGCGTCGACCAGGACGTGGAAGTGGCACGCGCCGGTCTCCTGCTCGGCGAGCAGCCCCGCGTGCCGCGCGTCGAAGTCGGCGAAGTACGCGTCGCCGCGGTCCGGCACCGACCGGGCGAACCACTCCCGGTTCTCGCGTTCGAAGCGCAGCAGCGCGGCGACGTGGTGGGCGGCAAGCCGCTGGAGGTCGGACACCGCGCCACCCTAGCCAACCGCGGCCCGCACCCGCCCCGGGATATCGCGGCGTCAGCGGTCGCCGGCGGAGCGGCGGGTGGGGCGGCGGCCGGGCGGGGAGGGCGGCTCGGGGCCCGGGTCGGGGACGACAGGCATCGGCCGTGCCACCGGCCCGGCGCCGGTGACCCGGAGCGGCTCACCGTGGTGCCACACCTCGATGCCGGTCGCCGGGTCGGCGTCGGGCAGCTCGTAGCGGGCCTCGTCCCGGGTCAGGGTGACCCGCAGCCGGTGGCCGTGCCAGCGCAGGCAGAAGCCGAGCCGGTCGATCCGTGCCGGCAGCCGGGGGTCGAAGGAGAGCACCCCCCGGTCGTCGCGCAGCCCGCCGAAGCCCTGCACCAGCGCCAGCCACGCCCCGGCCAGCGACGCCAGGTGCAGCCCGTCGCCGGTCTTGTCGCCCAGGTCCGCCAGGTCCTGGAGCACCGACTCGGCGAACAGGTCGTACGCCAGGTCGAGATGCCCGACCTCGGCGGCGAGCACCGCCTGCGGGGAGGCCGACAGCGACGAGTCCCGGACGGTCCGCGCCTCGTAGTAGGCGACGTTGCGCGCCTTCTCGTCGGCCGTGAACTCCCCCGGGCACCGCTGCATGGCGAGCACGAGGTCGGCCTGCTTGACCACCTGCTTGCGGTACAGCTCCAGATAGGGGAAGTGCAGCAGCAGCGGGTAGTCGTCGTCGGAGGCGTTCGCGAAGTCCCACTCCGGCTGCGCGGTGAAGCCGGCCGCCTGCTGGTGCACCCCGCGCTTGCCGTCGTACGCGACGAAGACCGCGTCGGCGGCGGCCCGCCAGCCGGCCACCTCGGCCGGGTCGACGCCGAGCCGGGCCGCCGCCTCGGGGTGCCGCTCGGCGGCGTCGGCGGCGCCGCGCAGGTTGCGGCGGGCCATCAGGTTGGTGAAGAGGTTGTCGTCCATCAGGGCGGAGTACTCGTCCGGGCCGGTCACCCCGCGCAGGTGGAAGGTGCCCGCGTCGGACCAGTGGCCGAAGCCGTGCCACAGCCGGGCCGTCTCGACCAGCAGCTCCAGCCCGGCCCCGGCGAGGAATTCGTGGTCGCCCGTGGCGGCGACGTAGCGCAGCACCGCGTCGGCGATGTCGGCGTTGACGTGCAGCCCGGAGGTGCCGGCCGGCCAGTAGCCGGAGCACTCCCGGCCGCCGATGGTGCGCCACGGGAAGGTCGCCCCGGCCAGCCGCAGCTCCGCCGCGCGTTCGCGGGCCTCGGGCAGGTGGGCGTGCCGCCAGCGCAGCGCCGACCGGGCCACCTCCGGGGCGAGGTACGTCAACACCGGCAGCACGTAGCCCTCGGTGTCCCAGAGCACGTGCCCGTCGTAGCCGTTGCCGGTCAGGCCCTTGGCCGGGATGGTCCGGTCGCCGTCCGGCCGGCCCGCCTGGATGAGGTGGAACACGGCGAACCGGATGGCCTGCTGGAGTTCGGCGTCGCCGTCGAGCAGCACGTCGGCCGTCTGCCAGGCGGCGTCCAGGGCCGCGCGCTGGGCGGCGAGCAGCGCGTCGAAGCCCGCCGTGCGGGCCGCCCCGGCCTCCTCGACGACCAGGCGGGCCAGCCCCTGCGGTGGCGTCGCGTCCACCGTGGCGCACTCGTACGCGGCGAACTTCGTCAGTTCCAGCCGCTCGCCGGCGCGCACCGTCCCGGTCAGGGTGAGGCGCAGCCGGTCCGGCGCGCAGTCGACGCCGGGGGCGAAGCCGTCCGGGGCCCGCACCTCGTGCGCGACGGCGACGGCGACCCGCTGCCCGCTGCGCTCGGTGCGGTGCACGAGGACGCCGTCGTGCCCGTTGGAGTGGCGGTACTCGGCGGTCAGCGGGTCATGGATCACCGAGGCGGCGCGGGGGTCGTCGGAGCGCTCCGGCACCCGCTCGTTGGCGAGCAGGTCGGCGCAGACCCGCACGTCGACCGTCCCGCCCAGCGGCTCGACGCTCCACCGGACGGCGGCCACCGGGCGGCGGGGCAGCGAGACCAGCCGGGTGCTGCGGACGCGTACGCCGTGCCCGGCCGGGGAGACCCACTCGGTGTACCGCTCGACCACCCCGGCGCGCAGGTCGAGCACCCGCTCGTGGGTGCGCAGGGTGCCGGTGCGCACGTCCAGCGGCTCGCCGTCGACCCAGAGGCGGATCAGGGCGGCGTTCGGCGCGCTGATCACCGTGTCGCTGAGCTGCGGGAAGGCGTACCCGTCCTCGGGGTAGGTAAGCTCGCGCCGCTCGTGGAAGCCGTTCAGGTAGCTGCCGGGCATGCCGTACGGGGCACCCTCGTCCAGGTTGCCGCGCCAGCCGACCCAGCCGTTGCCCAGCGCGAAGATCGACTCCGTCTCGGCGAGCCGGTCGAGGTCCGCCTCCGTACGCCGGATCCGCCACGCCTCGTCGTCCCCGGTCCCGGGCGCGGTCGGCGGCCGGTCGGCGGTCGGGGTGTCGTGCACAGCGACTCCAGGGAGTCCGACGTACCGGGTCGACCGTGGCAGACCGGGCTGAGAGATCGCTGAGACGAAAGTCAGGGTCCCGGCCCGACCAACGCACACTGCGTCCGACTTCCAGGTGTTCCAGGGTTGTCCGTGAGGTAAACGCGGTATAGACGATTGGTGAGGTGAGTCATGGTTGATGCGGGCACGACGGATGTGCCGGAGATCAGCGCCGAGTGGTACAGGGACATCGTCGACTTCGCCGCCGACACCCCGCAACCGGTGCAGTGGTTCGCCGGGCACTTCACCGAGGCCGCGATCCTGCTGCTCGGGGCACTGTGGCTGGTGGCGGCCGTGTCGCGCCTCGGCGGCGGCCCGCGCTCCCGCGCGTACGCCCTGGTGACGCCGGTGGCGGTGGTGCTCGCGTACGGGTGCAGCGAGGCGTTGAAGGTGGTGGTGGACCAGGAGCGCCCCTGCCGGGCGGTGGCGACCGAACTGGCCATCATCGCGGGGCACTGCCCGCCGACGGGTGACTGGTCCTTCCCCAGCAACCACTCGACGATCGCGGGCGGGCTGGCGGTGGCGACGCTGCTGCTGTCCCGCCGGGTCGGGCTGGTCGCGGTGCCGGTGGCGGCGCTGGCCGCGTTCTCCCGCACCTTCGTCGGCGTGCACTACCCGCACGACGTGGTCGTCGGCGTCCTGCTCGGCGCCCTCGTCACCGCGCTGCTCACGCCGCTGCTCGCCCGCCCCACCGCCGGCCTGCTCCAACGCCGCGCCCGCCACGCCGAGCGCCCCATCCCGGACCGGGCCACGTCGGCCCGCCGCTAACCCTCCCCTCCCGCTCCCCGCGATCTCGCACTTTCCGCCCCACGTCCCGGGCCACAAGTGCAAGATCGCGGGAGCGGGAGCGGGAGCGGGAGCCGTGGGCGGGAGCCGGGGGCGGCGGGAGCCCGGGGCGGCGGGTCAGGTCAGGAGGAGCGCGGCGACGGCGCCGAGGGCCAGGAAGGGGCCGAAGGGGAGGTGGCTGCGCCAGCCGACGCGTCGGCTGGCCAGGAGCGCGACACCGACCAGCCCGGAGAGCAGCAGGGCGAGCATGAGCCCGGCCACCGGGAGGGCCCAGCCGTACCAGCCCAGCAGGGCGCCGACGCCGAGCGCCAGCTTGGCGTCGCCGAGGCCGAACCCGCGCCGGCCGAGCAGCAGCGTGGTGGCGGCGAAGAACAGCGCCAGCCCCGCCCCGGCCACGGTGGCCCGCAGCCAGGGCGCCGGACCCGCCCCGGCGAGCGCGGCCACGCCGAGCACCAGCCAGGTGCCGGCCGCGGCGGGCCAGGTGAGCCGGTCCGGCAGCCGGTGCACGGCCGCGTCGACGAAGACGAGGGGGATCGCCCAGCCCAGCCACCAGGCGGTGGCGGCCAGCACCGCGGCGGGCGGACCGACCAGCAGCAGCACCCCGAGCGCCGCCGCCACGGCGAGTTCGACCGCGCCGGGCGGCGGGCCGACGCGCGCCCGGCACCGCCCGCACCGGGCCGTCGGGCCCAGCGCCGGCCACGGCCGGGCCAGCCCGATCGGAGCGCCGCAGGCGTCGCACCCGGTCCTGGTGGCCACCCCCGGCGGTACGGCGTACCGGATCGCGGCGAGGCGGAGCACCGGGCCGAGGGCGAGGACGGCCAGCGCCCGGGCGGCGCGGGAGGCGACCGGCGGCGGCCCGGCGGGCTCCGCCAGCACCGGCGGTTCGGTCAGCGCCATGGACGGCCCTCCCGCCGGACGCCGGGGCACGACACGGAGGGTAGCGACACCCTGATCGGCCGGTAACGGGCGCGGCGGCCTGCGCCCGTCCCGCCGGAATCGCGGAAATGCGCGCGGCAATGGCGCGACCACATGAGCGGGAATCCCATACGAATGAAATTTTGATGCCTCAGGGCGGGGGACGGATCGGACCAGACGCCGCGTCCGGGACAGCCCCCGGCGACCACGACGCCCACTCGTTCACCGGACGGACTCCCACCGCGTCGACTTTTCCAGCCGCCCCGCGGAACCCCGCAGCCCGACTCGATCACACCGCCCGCAGCCACCCCGCGCCACCACCTGTCATCACTCACAGTGTCCATCTGAATTGCCTCTGTTGCATCGGCGGACGTCAGCCTATGCTCGCCCCTTGGGTGCGGTGCAACCCCGCGACGAAACGACAGGACGACCCAGGGCTTGCATTTGTAGATATCCATAACGGCGAATGCGACGACGATTTTCCGACAGGTCCGGATGGCCCCATTCGGCCGCGCCGCCGCATGCCCGGAGGCCGGTGCACAGACCTCCGGACGGCCACCGAGGAGGCACGACGTGCGCGGACGGCAGCTCGGCCGGTCTACGGCCCGCCTGCTCGCCATCGCGGCGATCGCGGCGGTCACGGCCTGCGGCGCCGACCCGGCGACGACCACCCGGGCGGCTCCCGCCAGCGGCGCCCCGGCCCCGACCCATCGGGGCGTTGACGAGCAGGCGGCCAGGAAGGCGGCCCTGGCCGCGTACGCCGGATACCTCGCCGCGTCCCGCACGGCGAGCGGGCGCAGCGACCCCCACCACCCGGACCTGTCGCGGTTCCTCGCCGACCCGCTGCTGACCCGGGTCCGGCTGTCCATCCGCGAGGCGAAGGAGCACGGCGCGATGCGTACCGGCAGGTTGGTCTCCGACCCCACCGTGACGTCGGTGAGCCTGGATTCGAGCCCGCCCACGGTGGAGATCCAGGACTGCCTGGACGCGACCGGCTACCGCCTGGTCTACGCCAGGGACAAGCGGGTCGTCCCCGGCACCGGGGGGACCCGGCACCTGGCCACCGCGACCGCCACCCGGTACCCGGACGGCCGCTGGCTGATCAGCGCCGGCGCCGCCCACGAGGACCTGCCGTGCTGACCTGGGGAGGAGGGGGCGCCCCGGCCGTCGCGCCGAGCGGGGCCGGGGCGACCCGCACACGCACCGCCGGGGCCGGGGCTACCCGCACCCTGGCCGGCGCCGGCCTGGCGCTGCTGCTGGCGCTCGGGGCGGCCGTGTCCGCACCCGCCGCAGGGCGCGCGGACCCCGGCGCGGAGTGCCCGCCCGGGCAGAGCGACTGCAGCGTCTGGGACGACGACCCCGGCACCCCGGGCGGCCCCGGCGGCGGCGGGGACACCGGCGGGGGCGGCGACTCGGGCGGCGGGGGCGGCGGCGGGAAGTGCCAGTGGAACGGCCGCACGGTGAAGTGCTACGACGACGTGCTCGGCTGGTTCAACAACGGCGACGGCTGCTACTACAAGCTCTCCGAGCCGCAGCAGGAGGCCCCCGAGGGCAAGCAGTGGTATACGCGCACCTGCAACGGCGGTGACGTCGGCACCCAGACCGAAGTCCTGCTCGACGCCCCGCCGCCCGGCTTCGGCGCGCCGCCCGACCCGGAGGAACTCGCCCGGCGGGCACTAGCCAAGATCACCATCGCGGCGCCCCGGATCGCGGTCGCTCCCCGCCGCAGCAAGGGTCCCGGCCTGGTCGGGCTGCCGGTCTGGATGTGGGGCAGCAACGACGACCGGAAGTACTTCGGGCCCACCCAGCAGGCGTCGGAGAGCGAACGGGGCCTGACCGTGAGGATCACGGCGACGTTCCGCCGGATCGTCTGGGACATGGGCAACGGCCGCACGGTCACCTGCTACGGCGCCGGCACCCCGTACCGGGCCGACGGCCCGCTCGCCGGCCGCCGGTCCCCCGACTGCGGCTACGCAAGCGGCTACCCGAAGGCCGGCGACTACCGGGTGCGGGCCACGACGTACTGGACGGTGACCTGGGAAGGCGATGGTCAGAGCGGCGTCATCCCGGTCAACCGGACCACGGGCACGGTCCCGGTCCGGATCAACGAACTACAGGTGGTGTCGGAATGAGTGTGGTGACCCGGAACGGGACCGGACCGGTGGACGCGCCGATCGCCCCGCCGAAGGTGGTGCGGCAGCGCCGGATGCGACCCGGGCTGCTCGGCCTGGCCGTGCTGCTGATCGCCCTCGGCGGCCTGGGGGCGGCGTTCGCGGTCACCTCCGTACGCGCCACCGGCAGCTACCTCGCCGTGGCCCGACCGGTCGAGGTCGGCCGGCAGATCAGCGCCGACGACCTGGTGCCGGTGCAGGTGACCGGCGGCCAGGGCCTGTCCCCGGTCCCGGCCGGCCGGCTCGACGAGGTGCTCGGCAAGCGGGCCGCCGTGTCGCTGACCCCCGGGACGCTGCTGACCATGGCCCAGCTCACCGACGACCCGCTGCTCGGCCCCGGGCAGCAACAGCTCGCGCTGGGGCTCGGGCCCGCCGAGGTGCCCGCCCGCGAGCTGCACCCCGGCGACAAGGTCCTGCTGGTCAGCACACCGGACGGCAACGACGGCCACCCGGCGGGCGCCGCCACCCGGTTCGAGGCGACGGTCATCGACACCGCGACATCCGCCGATGACGACGAGGTGGTGGTCTACCTGGCGCTCGCCGTGCGGGACGTGCCGGCCGTGGTGGCGCTCTCCGCGCAGGAACGGATCGCCGTCGTGCTGACCGAGGCGGCCTGAGCATGGCGATCATCGCGCTGCTCTCGGCGAAGGGCTCCCCGGGCGTCACCACCTCCGCCCTGGCCTGCGCCCTGACCTGGCACCGGCGGCTGGTGCTCGCCGAGTGCGACCCGGCCGGCGGGTCCATCCTCGCCGGCTACCTCGGCGGCGCGCTCGACGGCCCCCGGGGCATCGGCGAACTGGCGGTCGGCGAGCTGCGCGACGGCAACCTGGAGACCGCGTTCTGGTCGCAACTGGTCGACCTGGACGCGCCGAAGCGGGAACGGCTGCTGCTGCCCGGCGTCGTCGACCCCGCGCAGGCCGGCAGCGTCACCCCGCTCTGGCAGCGGTTCGCCGACTTCTTCGCCAGCCTGGAACGCGGCGACCCGCCGTACGACGTGCTCGTCGACTGCGGCCGGCTGCACGTCGTCGGTCCGCCCTGGCCGATCCTGCGCGCGGCCTCGGTGGTGCTGCTGGTCAGCCGCGCCCGGCTGCCCGACCTGTCCGGCACCCGCGCGATGGTCAGGGCGATCGAGCGGGACTTCGCCGAGCACCGGGTGCCGCCGGGCAGCCTGCGGCTGCTGCTGGTCGGCGACGGCCACGGCAGCGGCGAGGTGAGCAGGGCGCTGCGGCTGCCGGTGGCCGCCCGGCTGCCGGACGACCCGCGTACGGCCGAGGTGCTCAGCCTGGGCGGCACCGTACGGGCCGGTCGGCCGCTGATGCGCGCGGCCGGGGCCCTGGAGGTGTCGGTCGGGGCGCTGTTGGAACGGCGGCGCGCCCGGCTGGCCTGGCCCGTGTCGCAGGGGGTGCCGGATGCGGTTTGAACCGGTCTCCGCCGATCCGCGCCGACAGCCGCCCGGCACCGCCACCCCGCCCGGTGCCACTGCCACCGCACCGCCCGGCGTCACCTCCACCGCGCCGCCGCTGCCCCCGCCCAACGGGCGGCACCACCAGCCGGCGCCCCTTCCGGTGCCGCTGGCCGGGCCGCCGCCGGAGCCGCCGCCCCGGGCCCGGGTCGACTTCCAGGTGGTCCGCAAACTGCGCCGGGAACTCAGCGAACGGCTCACCCGGTGGCAGCGCGGCCGGGAGTTCACCGTCGACGAGGAGGACACCGAACGCGCCCGGCTCGCGGTCGCGGTGGTGGCCGAGTACGCCGACGCGGTGCGCCGCGCGGGCACCCCGATGGCGGCCGGCGAGGAGCGGCTCCTGCTCGACCAGGTGACCGCCGAGCTGGCCGGGCTCGGCCGCCTCCAGACGCTGCTGGTCGACGACACCATCGAGGAGGTGCACATCCTCGGCTGCGACCAGGTGCGCGTCACCCGGCACGGCGGCGGGGTGGACTGGGCCGAGCCGATCGCCGACAGCGACGACGAGATGGTGGAGATCCTCCAGGCGGCGGCCCGCCGCGCCGGGGCCACCGAGCGGTCGCTGTCGACCTCCAAGCCCACCCTCGACCTGCAACTGCCCGACGGCAGCCGGCTGGCCGCGGTGTTCCTGGTCAGCCACCGCCCGTACGCGGTGATCCGCAAGCACAACACGCTGGACGTGAGCCTGGACGACCTCGCCGGCGGCCGGGGCGACCTGGACGAGATGATCGACCCGCTGGTGCGCGACTTCCTGCGCGCCTCCATGCGGGCCGGGCTGAACATCATGGTGGCCGGCCTGGCCGGGGCCGGGAAGACCACGGTCATCCGGGCGCTGATGGACGAGATCCCGGCCGACGAGCCGTACGTGCTGCTGGAGGAGAGCCGGGAGCTGCTGCCGGCCCGCCGCCGGCTCAAGCACCGGGCGGTGATGAGCTTCGAGGCCCGGGAGGGGCACGGCGAGCGCGGGCCGGACGGCCGCCCGGCCGGCGAGGTGAGCATCGCCGACCTGATCCCCGTCTCGCTGCGGATGGGCGTGCTGCGGATCATCGTCGGCGAGGTCCGGTCCCGGGAGATCGTCCCGATGCTCCAGGCCATGACGACCAGCCGCGGCTCGATGTGCACCATCCACGCGCGTACGCCCGCCGGGGTGAGCGAGCGGATCATCGAGCTGGCGCTGGCGCACGGCCGGGAGATGACCGTCGACCAGGCCCGCCGGATGGCCGGCAACGCGCTCGACCTGATCGTCTACGTCACCGTCGAGGACGAGACCGCGATCGGCGGGCGCAAGCACCGCTTCGTCTCGCACGTCGAGGAGGTCATCGGCGTGGGCGACGGCAACCGGATCACCACCACGCAGGTGTTCGGTCCCGGGCCGGACGGGCGGGCGGTGCCCCGGCACCTGCCCGAGCGGATCCGCGCCCAACTCCTCCGGGTCGGCTACGACGCCCGGCTGCTCGGCCGGTGGATCGAGGCCGGCACGGGCGCCTGGCGGCGGCCCCGGCAGAGCCGGCTCGGGCGGCGGTGACCGCGGTGCTGGACAACGTCGAACTCGTCGCGGTGATCTCCGGGGCCGCCTGCGTCGCCGGGCTGCTGCTGGCGGTCGTCGCGCTCGTCGGCACCCGCCGGCCGTCCGGCGGGCCCGGCGCGGGCCGCGGGCTGGAGCGCCTGTGGAAGGGCTCCGGCGCCAGCCCGCGCGAGCAGCGGGCGCACCAGGCCCTGCTGGTCGGCGCGCTGGTCGCCGGCGCGCTGGCCTTCCTGGTCACCGGCCTGCCGGTGGTCGGCCTGCTGGTCGTGGTGGCGGTCCCCGGCACCCCGTGGCTGTTCTCGGTCGGCAGGGCCGAGCAGCGGGCCATCGCCCGGATCGAGGCGGTCGGTGAGTGGACCCGCCGGCTCAAGGACGTCTCGGCCACCGGCCAGGGCCTCCAGCAGACCATCATCGGCACGGTCACCACCGCGCCCGAGGAGATCCAGGAGGAGGTACGGCTGCTCGCCGCCCGCCTCCAGGCCGGCTGGCTGGCCCGCTCCGCGCTGCTCGCCTTCGCCGACGAGATCGGCGACCCGGTCTGCGACCAGGTGGTGGCGGCGCTGATCCTGCACGTGGCCGACCGGGGCGAGCGCCTCGGCGACGTGCTCGGATCGATCGCGCACGCGGCGGCGGCCGAGGTGGCCACCCGCCGGGAGATCGAGGCGAAGCGCACCCAGCCCCGGTTCGCGGTCCGCTTCCTCACCGGGATGACCCTCGCCACCGTCGCGTACGGGCTGCTCAACACCGAGTACGTCAGCCCGTACGGCACGCCCTTCGGGCAGCTCGTGATGGCGGCCCTCGGCGCGGCCTTCGTCGGCCTGCTGGCCTGGGTGCGGTCGATGAGCCAGCCGCGCCGGCCGGCGCGCTTCCTGCCCGCCCCCGACCCGCAGGAGGTGCTCGCGTGAGCGCGAGGAGTGAGCTTGCGAGCCCCGCAGTCGCGAACGAAAGGCCAGCCCCGTGAGCGCGGTGGTCCTCAACTGGCAGCTCGCGCTCGCCGTCTGCGGCGGGGCGACCGTCGGGCTGGGCGCTTTCCTGGTGGTCCGCGAACTGGTGCCGGCCACCCCGGCGCTGGGGCCCGCGCTGCGCCGGCTGCACCAGCCGCCCGGCGGCGGGCAGCTCACCGCCCCCGCCGACCGGCGGCTGGAGTGGCTGACCGGGCTGGCCCGCTGGCTACGGCCACCGCACCGACAGCTCGCCCTGATCGACCGGACCCCCGAGCAGTACGCCCTGTCGATGCTGCTCTCCGCGCTGATCGGGCTCGCCGCGCCGACGCTGCTCGGGGGCACCCTCCTCGCCGTCGGCGTACGGCTGCCGGTGGTCGTGCCCGTGCTCGGCAGCCTCGGGCTGGCGCTGCTCTGCGCCCTGGTCGCGCACCGGGCGGTGCTGGACCGGGCGGACCGGGCCCGCGACGAGTTCCGCCAGGCCGTCTGCACCTACCTGGACCTGGTCGCGTTGCAGCTCGCCGCCGCCCACGGGCCGGTGCAGTCGCTGGAACGGGCGGCGGCGGTCTGCGACGGCTGGGTCTTCGACCGCATCTCTGAGGCGCTGCGGATCGCCCAGATGCAGATGCACTCGCCCTGGGACGAGCTGCGCGACCTCGCCGAGCGCATCGGCATCCCGGAGCTGGGCGACGTCGGGGCGATCATGCGCTCCTCCGGCAGCGAGGGCGCGCAGGTGCACGACACCCTGCGCAGCCGCGCGGACTCACTGCGCGACCAGATCCGCACCGACAACCTGGCGCGGGCCGAGGGGGTGACCAGTCGCCTCGACATCCCCGGGGCGCTGCTCGTCTTCGTCCTGCTCGGCTTCGCCGTCTACCCGTTCATCGCCCGCCTCTGATCCGACCCCGAGAGAAGGAGTCCCGTCATGTCCGTCATCACCTACCTGCACGTCGCGCTGGCGGCGCGGCTGGCCGAGCTGCGCCGCGACGGCGAACGGGGGGACAGCCCCGTACCCACCGCCGTGATCATCTTCGGCCTGGTCGCCGTCGCGATGGCGGTCACCGCCGCCGCCCTCGGCGCGGCCAACGACTGGATGGACAACATCCCGAAGCACCAGGACCCGAAGTAGCCCTGATCCGTGAGCCGCGCAGACTCCTCGCCGGGGCGCCGGGCGGTGACCGTCGCCCGCCGCCCCGCCCTGGCCGTCGCCCGCCGCCCCGGTCCAGCCGCCGCCCGCCGCCCTGCCCTGGCCGTCGCCCGGCGCCTGGCAGCCGGCGGGACCGACCGGGGGGCCAACCCGGTCGAACTGGCGGTGGCGATGCCGGCGATCCTGCTGCTGCTCTTCGCCTCGATCCAGACCGCGGCCTGGTTCGTCGCCCGTTCCACCGCGCTGAACGCCGCGCAGAGCGCGGTCAACGCGCAACGGCTGCACCAGGCGCCGCCCGGGGCCGGCGAGGCCCGGGCCACCCGCTTCCTGCGGGCCGCCGGCGGCTGGCTCGTCGACTGGGACAAGCCCGCCCCGAGCTGCGAGAGCACCAGGACCGAGGTGACCTGCACGGTGCGCGGTCGCGCCCTGTCGGTCGTCCCCGGGGTCAGCTTCCCGGTACGGCAGACGGCCCACGGGACGGTGGAACGGTGGACCACGCCGTGAGCCGTACCGCCGAGCGGGGCTCGGTCTCGATCGAGGTGGCGGTGCTCGCCCCGGCCTTCATCGCGCTGATCGTGCTGGCCGGGGTCACGGGGCGTACCGCCGTGGCGGCCGAGGCCATCGACGCCGCCGCCCACGACGCCGCCCGCGCCGCGTCGATCTCCCGGGACGCCCGCACCGCCCGCGCGGAGGCGCGGGACGCGGCCCGCCGGCAGCTCGACTGGCGGGGCCTGGACTGCGTCGGCAGCCCGGAGGTGACCTTCAGCGGCGCGGTACGCGGCAGGCCCACCACCCTCGACGCGGCGTTCCGCAGCCCCGCCGGGCAGGACGCCTCGGTCACCGTGCGGATCGCCTGCACCGTCTCCTACCGGGACCTGCACCTGTCCGTCCTGCCGGGAATGCCCGCCGGCAACCGGGTGTCGGCGAGCTTCACCTCGCCGCTGGACCGCTACCGGAGCCGGCGATGACCGCCGGTCGGGTCCGGCCGGCTCCCGCCACCCTCGGCGACGAGGGACGGGTGAGCGTCTTCCTCGCGGTGGCGATGGTCGGGATCCTCGCCGTCATCGGCATGGCCTTCGACGGCGCCGGCCAACTGCGCACGTTGCAGCGGGCCGACAACCTCGCGGCCGAGGCCGCCCGGGCCGGCGGTCAGGCCATCGACCGGGCCACCGCCATCGAGGGCGGGCCCACCCGGATCAACCGGCCGCAGGCCCGTCGGGCCGTCGCCGACTACCTCGCCGCCGCCGGCGCCGCCGGCCACACCGTCAGCTTCCCGGTCGTCGACGGGGAGACCCGGGTCCGCGTACGCGTCACCGTCACCCACCACAGATCCATGCTCGGCCTGTTCGGCTTCGACGAGACCGTCACCGTCTCCGGCGAGGCGACCGCGCGGCCGCTCACCGGAGCACCGAAGGAAGGAAAGCAGCCATGGCCGCTTCGGGTCGTTCCGTCGTACGGCGGACCGGACGGATCCTGACCGGGTTCGGCGCGCTCGTCGTGCTCTGCGCGGTGCTGGTCGGCGCGCCCGTGGCGCTGCTCGCCCTCGCCGGCAACCCGCTGCCCGACCACCTGCCCACCGTCGCGGAGATCGGCGCGACGCTGACCAGCCGCGACGACGGGCGTCTCTTCCTGCGCGCGCTGGCGCTGGCCGGGTGGTTCGGGTGGGCGACGTTCGCCTTCTCCGTGCTGGTGGAACTCTGCGCGCAGGCGCTGCGCCGGCCGGCACCCCGGCTGCCGGGCATGAGCCGCCAGCAGCGGGCCGCCGCCGCCCTGGTCGGGTCGGTCGCGCTGATCATCGCGGCCAGCCCGGCGGCGAGCGCGGCGACGGCGATCGCCGGCCCGTACGCCCTGCCGGCAGCGCCGACCGCTAACGCGCCGATGGCTGTCCCGCCGCAGGCCACCTGGCCGTCCTCCGCCGCTCCGGCCGTCCAGGCTGGCCCGGCTCTGTCGCCCGCCCGTGCAACCCACGTCGATCTGGCGACCCAGGCCGCGCAGCCTGCTCCGGCGGCCTCGGCGGCGCAGGCTGCTCAGGCCGCGCAGCCTGTTCCGGCGGCCTCGGCCGACGGGGCGGCGGTCTACCGGGTGGCCCGGGGCGACCAGCTGGGCAGGGTCGCCGAGCGCTACCTCGACGACTTCGACGCCTACCGTGAACTGGCCGCCCTGAACCGTATCGACGACCCGGACCGGATCCACCCGGGCCAGTTGCTGAGGCTCCCGCAGGAGGCCGAGGACCGGGGTGCCCGCCGGCACGCCACCGGCCGCCTCGTCGCCCGTCCCACCGCACCCCTGCCGGCCCGGCCGGCCCCGCAGGTCACCCCGGAGCGGGCGACGCCCCCGCCCCCGCCCCCGGCGCAGGCCCCGGCACCGCCGCCGGCCGACACGCCCGGCGACGAGGCCCCGACGCTGACGGTCGGGGCGGCCCGGGCCGGCGAGCCCGACCGCGTGAACCGACCGCTCGCGGTCTCCGCCGTCCTGGCGGTGGCGAGCATCGTCGGCGCGCAGATCGGCGCGGTCCTTGGCCTGCGCGGCCGCCCCGCCCGCGTACCGGCAGGCGCGGCCCGCACCACCACCCGCCGTCGAGGCACCGGGGGCACCGGGCGGAACGGAGACAGCCGCAACGGAAGCGGACGCGACGGAACCGTACGGGCCCGGACCGGACGCGGAACCGGACGGAACGCGAGTCCCCGGGACGCCGGCGCAACCATCCACACCGGGACGACCGCCATCCCGAGCAGCACCGCTCCGGGCGGCCCCCGCGACGCGCCCACCGGCCCCCATCCGGTGGCCGGTGCCCTGTCCCGGGCCCACGCGGACACCACCCGCGAACCCCAAATCGGCCGCCACCGCCGCCCCTGACCCGCCCAAACCCCACCCCAACCCCCGGACGGGATGGGTGGGTGGGTGGGGTGGTCAGGGAAGGCGGGCTTCCAGCATGCCGTTGACGATGCGGGTGGGCAGGACCTGCTGGTCGTTGCCGGACGGCCCGTGCACGACCTCGCCGCCGTTGAGCCGGAACGTGCTGCCGTGCCACGGGCAGACCACGCACGCGTGCCCGTCGATCTCCTGCACCTCACCCTCGCCGAGCGGGCCGCTCTGGTGCGGGCAGCGCTCCAGCATCACGGTGACCTCGTCGCCGTGCCGGTAGAGGATCACCGAGACGTCGTCGATCTCCCGGGTGATCAGCTTTCGCTGCGGCAGGGCGGACATGTCCGCGATCGAGTGCCAGCCGTCGCTCATCCGGTGCAGCTCGGAGATGCTCTGGTTGACCTGCGCGCCCTGCTTGTACGCCAGGTGCCCGCCGATGTACGCCCCCATGCTCGCGGCGCTGAGCCCGAGGAAGCCGAGCGTACGGCCGAGGTTGTGCCGGCCGGTCATCCGGGCGGCCATGGAGCCGGCGTAGAACGTGAGGCCGACGCTGTTGGAGGCGGCGTGCACCAGGCCGATCCGGCGCTGGTCTCGGGCGAGGGCCGCCCAGTCGTTGAGCCCGGCGACCGCGGCCGGCAGGGCGCTGACGGTGCCCACCGCGCACAGCGTGGTGGCGGCGCGGCGCTGCCCCGGCATCAGGTCCAGCACGGCCGTGCTGAGCCACGCGCCGACCGGCACCTGCACCATCGCCGGGTGCAGCGGGTGCCCCAGCCACACACCGTGCAGCAGGTCGCGGACGCGCCTTGGGCGGAGGGTGGCCTGGACGGCCCGCTGCAACCGGTCGCCGATCCGGTCCAGCGCGGAGGCCTGCTCGATCTTCGTCATGAGTGCTCGCACCCGTACCGACTTCCCGGCAGGAGCGACCGCAAACCGGTATCCGGTGACGGATCCGCAGCGGTGCGTGACGAGGTCCCTGCCGACCCGGAACCGGGCGGGCACCGGCCGGATGGCACCCGCCCTTCCGCGGCGGTGCGGTCAGCGGTGCGGCGGCGTCCAGCGGTCGTGGTGGATCGCCTCGGCCAGCGGGCGCTTCTGCCGCCAGCCGTGCCGGGCCAGGTCGGGCACGGCCTCGAAGTGGGTGACCGGCCCGAGGCAGAGCCACGCCACCGGCCGTACGCCGTCGGGGATGCCGAGCAGCTCGGCCAGCCAAGGCTCCCGGTAGAACGACACCCACCCGACGCCGAGCCCTTCGGCGGTGGCGGCCAGCCAGAGGTTCTGGATGGCGAGGCAGGCCGAGTAGAGCCCGGTGTCGGCGATGGCGTGCCGCCCGAGCACGGCGGGGCCACCGCGGGCCGGGTCGTAGGTGACCACCACGGACAGGGTGGACTCCAGTACGCCGTCGATCTTGATGCGGGCGAACCGCTCGGCCGCCTCCCCGTCCAGGGTGGCGGCGAAGGTGTCCCGCTCGGTCTGGACGTGCTCGTGGAACCGGCGCCGCAGCTCGGGGTCGCGGACGAGGACGAAGTCCCAGGGCTGGGAGTAGCCGACGCTCGGCGCGGCGTGCGCCGCGGTCAGGACGCGGTGCAGCGCCCCGTCGGGCACCGGCGCCCCGGTGAACTGGCCGCGGACGTCCCGGCGGCGATGGATGACGTCGTAGAGATCCAAGGCAGGCTCCCGCTGCGCTCGGCCCACGCTCCGGGCGTGGGCACCTGACCGCGAGGCCGGTCTTCGGACTCCCGGATCGACGCCTGGCCGTCCGCCTTCCCGGCCCGGGCGGGCCAGTGGCTGCGCTCTCGCGCGTGGACGGTGGCTCCCCGGTCACCGCGGCGGGCCCGTGCCGGATTCGCACCGGCTTCCCGATTCTCCCCGCTCGCGCGGGGCACCTCACATGATCGTGCCGCCCGGCATGCTAGCGCCGCGCCACCCGGACCGCCGCCCCGCCGGCGGCGGCACCCGCGTCGGGGTAGAGGTCGTCGCCGACCGGCAGGGGCCGGACCGCCGGCCGGATCCGGCGGCCGGGCGTGGAAATCCGGTCGCGGGCCGCGCCGTCCGCGACCAGTGTGGTCCGGGTGTACGCACTCGCCTCCCGCCCGCTGCCGGCCGGCCACCCGGCGGCCCGACTGACCGTCGCCCTCGGCCGGCCCCGGGCCGTGCCGCCGCCGCTGCTGATGCTGCTGGGCATGCTCTCCACCCAGGTCGGTGCGGCCGTCGCCAAGCAGCTCTTCGGCAGCACCAGCGCCGGCGGTACGACCACGCTGCGGCTCGGCTTCGCCGCGCTGATCCTGCTGCTCGTGGCCCGGCCCGGGCTGCGGCTGGGCTGGCGCGCCGCCGGCCTGGTCGGGGCGTTCGGGCTCACCCTGGCGCTGATGAACCTCGCCTTCTACGCGGCGCTGCACCGGGTGCCGCTCGGCGTGGCGGTCACCATCGGTTTCGCGGGGCCGCTGCTGGTGTCGCTCGCCGGCAGCCGCCGGCCGGCCGACGTGGCGTGGGCGGTCCTGGCGGGCGGCGGGGTGCTGCTGATCAGCGGGCTCGGCGGGACCGGGGTGGACCGGGTGGGGCTGCTGCTGTGCGTCGCCATCGCGGTCGGCTGGGCCGGGTACGTACTGCTCGGCAAGGCGGTCAGCGCCCGCGTGCCGGGCAGCCGGGGCCTCGCGCTGGGAATGGCCGTCGCCGCGCTCGCCGTACTGCCGTTCGGGGTCGCCGGCAGCGGCACGGCGCTGCTCGACCCGTGGACCCTCGCGCTGGGCGTCGCGGTGGCGCTGCTGTCGTCGGTGCTGCCGTACTCGGCCGAACTGGCCGCGCTGCGCCGGATGCCGGCCCGCGTCTTCGCGATCCTGCTCAGCCTGGAGCCGGCGATCGGCGCGCTGGTCGGGCTGGTCCTGCTGGGCGAGCTGCTGGCCTGGCCGCAGGCGGCCGGGGTGGCGTGCGTGGTCGGCGCCGCGCTGGGCGCGACCCTGGTCCGTCCCCGCGCCGCGAAGGCGCGCTGACGCCCCTGGCGCCGCCGGCACCACCGGGGCATGCTGTGCCGATGGGCGTACGCGTCGAGCACGACGGGCCGGTGACCACGGTGATCCTGGACCGCCCGGCGGCCCGCAACGCGGTCGACGGGCCGACGGCCGGGGCCCTGGCCGACGCGTTCCGCGCCTTCGAGGCCGACCCCGACGCGGCGGTGGCCGTGCTCTGGGGCGCCGGCGGCACGTTCTGCGCGGGGGCCGACCTGAAGGCGATCGGCACCCCGAGCGGCAACCGGGTCGAGCCGGAGGGGGACGGCCCGATGGGCCCGACCCGGATGGTGCTCGGCAAGCCGGTGATCGCCGCGATCTCCGGTCACGCCGTGGCCGGCGGGTTGGAGCTGGCGCTCTGGTGCGACCTGCGGGTCGCCGAGTCCGACGCGGTCCTCGGGGTGTTCTGCCGGCGCTGGGGGGTGCCGCTGATCGACGGGGGGACGGTCCGGCTGCCCCGGCTGATCGGCGAGAGCCGGGCGATGGACCTGATCCTCACGGGCCGGCCGGTGCCGGCCGAGGAGGCGTACGCGATGGGGCTGGTGAACCGGCTGGTCGCCCCGGGTGAGGCGCGGGCGGCGGCCGAGCGGCTGGCGGCCGAGATCGCCCGGCACCCGCAGACCTGCCTGCGCAACGACCGGGCCGCCGTGCTGGCCGGCGTGGGCCAGCCGGAGCCGGCGGCGCTGGCGACCGAGCTGGCGTACGGGATGGACTCGCTCGCCGCCGACGCGGCGGCCGGGGCGGCCCGGTTCGCCGCCGGCGCCGGGCGGCACGGCGCGGCCGTCTAGCGCGGGCGCCGCAGCGCGGCCGTCTAGCGCGGGCGCCGCAGCGGGGCCGTCTAACGCAGGTGCCGCAGCGCGTCCTCGATGGCGCGGTGGAACGTCGGGTAGGCGTAGATCATGTGCCGGAGCCGGGCCAACGGCACGGCCGCGTGCACCGCCACCACCAGCCCGGAGAGCACCTCGCCGCCGGCCGGCCCGACCGACGTCGCGCCGATCAGCACGCCCTGGTCGGCGTCGGCGACCAGCTTGACGAATCCCTCGTTGCCGCTCCGGTGGATCCAGCCGCGCGCCGACGACGGCAGCTCGGCGAGGCCGACCTGCACGTTGATTCCGCGCTCGCGGGCCTGCCGTTCGGTGAGGCCGACCGCGCCGATCTCGGGGTCGGTGAAGGTGACCCGGGGCAGCGCGCGGTAGTCGGCGCGCGGCACCGCGCCGGCGGAGGCCCCCGACCCGGTGGTGCCGGACGCGCTGACCGCGCCGACAGCGCCGCCCGTCACGCGGGCGGTGCCGCTGGCGTCCGGCCCGCCGTCGGCGCGCCGGGCGTGGTCGAGCACGTCGGCGACGACGATCCCCGCCTGGTACATGGCGACGTGGGTGAACGCGCCCTCCCCGGTGACGTCGCCGACCGCCCACATCCCGTCGGTGACGCGCAGCCGGTCGTCGACGGCCAGGTACCGCTGGCCGGCGTCCACCCCGACGGTCTCCAGGCCCAACTCGTCGAGGTGGGCCCGGCGGCCGGTCACCACCAGCAGCCGCTGCCCGGTGAACTCCGCCCCGTCGGCCCCGCGCAGCGTGAAGCCGCGCCCGTCGTGGCGCACCCGCTCCGCCCGTACACCGGTGTGGATCTCCACCCCGTCGGCGCGCAGCGCGGCGGCGGCCACCTCGGACGCCTCCGGCTCCTCGACCGCGAGCACCCGGTCCGCCGCCTCGACGACGGTGACGCGGACGCCGAACCGGGCGAACACCTGGGCCAGTTCCAGGCCGATCGCGCCACCGCCCAGCACCAGCAGCGACTCCGGCAGCTCCTCGACCTCGATCGCCTGGCGGTTGGTCCAGTACGGCGTGTCGGCCAGCCCGTCGACCGGCGGCACGGACGGCTTGGTGCCGGTGCCGAGCACGATCCCGTGCCGGGCCTGGAAGACCCGCTCGCCGACCCGGACCCGGCCGGGGCCGTCGAGGCGGGCGCTGCCCCGGACGAACCGGCCGCCCTTGCCGGTGAAGCGTTCCACGGCGACCGTGTCGTCCCAGGTGTCGGTGGCCTCCTCGCGGATCCGCTTCGCCACGGGCGCCCAGTCGGGCCGGACCTGGGCGGTGCCGGCGAGCCCGTCGACCCGGCGCGCCTCGGCGATCGCGTTGGCCGCCCTGATCATCATCTTGCTCGGGATGCACCCCCAGTAGGGGCACTCCCCGCCGACCAGGTCACGCTCGACGCCGACGACGGTCAGCCCGGCCTCGGCGAGCCGCCCGGCCACCTCCTCGCCGCCGACCCCGAGCCCGACCACGACCACGTCCACCAGTTCCGGCTCCGCCATCCCGCCAGCATTCCGCACCACCCGGCCTCCGACCACCCGGCCGGCGCGATATTCGCTGCCCGGGTGGTGGTCGGCCGCCTACGGTGGCCGGATGCGCGCCCGCTTCTCCGCCGTCCACGACTGCTTCGCCGACCTGCTCGTCAGCGGCCGGGAGAGCGGGGCCGGCCTGGCGATCTGGTACGACGGGGAGCCGGTCGTCGACATCGTCGGCGGGGAACGGTCGCCGGGGCGACCGTGGCGACCGGAGACGCTGGTGAACGTCTACTCGGTCGGCAAGCCCGTCGCCGCGCTCTGCCTGCTGATGCTGGTCGACCGGGGCCGGCTCGGCCTGGACGACCCGGTCGCCGCGCACTGGGCGGACTTCCGCACCGCGGCCACCGTCCGGCAGGTGCTCGCACACACCGCCGGACTGCCGACCTTCCCGGTGCCCCGGCCGGCCGCCGCGATCGCCGACTGGGACCTGCTCTGCGCCGACCTCGCCGCCGCCGGGCCGGAGTGGCCCCCGGGTTCCGTCGCGGGCGAGCACGCCTGGACGTACGGGCATCTGGTGGGCGAGCTGGTGCGGCGGGTCGACGGGCGGTCGGTGGGCCGCTTCCTGGCCGAGGAGATCGCCGGGCCGTGGCGGCTGGACCTCGGCTTCGGCCTCGGCGAGGCGGACCGGCGGCGCTGCGCCGAGCTGCGGTACGGCGACCCGGGGTGGCCGGACCGGGTGGCCGGTGCGCCGGGCTCGCTCTGGGCGCGGGCGCTGGACAACCCGCCCGGCGGGCGGGACCTGGCGGTGGTGAACAGCCCGCTCTGGCGGGGCGCGGAGGTGCCGGCGGTCAACCTGCACTCGACGGCGGGTGCCCTGGCCCGACTCTACGCGGGCCTGCTCGCCGGTGGCGTCCTCGACGGCGTACGCCTGTTCAGCCCGGAGCTGGTGGGCGAGGCGACGCGGGTCCAGTACGACGGCGACGACCTGCTGCTGGGCCGGCGCACCCGGTGGACGCTGGGCATGCGGTGGGAGGAGGACGGGAGCTGGGGCATGGGCGGGATCGGCGGCAGCTCCGCCTGGGCCGACCCCGCGCGCGGCTACACCTTCGCCTACGCAACGTCCCATCTGGCCGACCACGACCGGGTCGACGCCCTGGTGGACGCCCTGCACACCTGCCTCTGACCCGCCCCCCCCGGGCGGCGGCGTCACGGGGCGGGCACGGGGACCGGGGCGGGCGCCGGGGCGGGCCCGGGGAACACCACGGGCGTGCCGGTCGGGGTGAGCAGGGCGCGGGCGGCCACCGCCAGCCGGCGGCGCCGCGGCACCAGCGCCCGGCCGGCGAAGACGTCGTAGTCCTGCGCGGCCACCTCGTCGAGGATGCCGCCGTAGAGCGCGTACGCGGTGCGCATGCACGCCTGCGAGGCGGGCGCGAGCAGCGTGATCCCGGGTGCCGCGGCGGCGTAGTGGGCCTGGGCGCGGCCCACCTCGTACGCGATCAGCTTCCGGATCCGGGGCGTGGCCCGCCCCCGGGCGCGGGCCTCGGTCAGCTCCTCGCGGGTGACGCCGAACAGGGCGAGGTCGTCGTCGGGCAGGTACGTCCGCCCGCGCTCCAGATCCTCGCCGATGTCCCGGATGAAGTTGGTGAGCTGGAAGGCGAAGCCGAGCTGGCGCGCCGGCTCGCGGGCCGCGGCCGGGTCGGAGCTGCCCAGGATCGGCAGCATCATCGTGCCGATGACGGCCGCCGAGCCCTCCATGTAGTCGAGCAGGTGGTCGTAGGTGCGGTACGAGGTGACCGTCAGGTCCATCGCCATGCTCTTGAGGAACGACACGAAGTCGTCCCGGTCGAGATCGAAGACGGCGATGGTGTGCAACACGGCCGGGAGCAGCGGGTCGTCGACCGGCTGGCCGTGCAGCCCGGCGACGAAGCGGCCGGCCCAGTCGTCGAGCCGTGCCGCGCGCTCGGCCGGGGACAACTCCTCGGTCCGGTCGACGATCTCGTCCGTGTAGCGGGTGAACCCGTAGAGGGCGTGCACGTGCCGCCGTTTCCAGGCGGGCAGCAGCCGGGTCGCGAGATAGTAGGTGCGGCCGTGGCGCCTGTGCACCGCACGGCAACGGTCATAGGCAGCGGTGAGATCCGTGTCCACCGGCCCTCCTCAACTATCGACGCACCAATCGACGCAAGACGTAACCCTAGGGTACGCTCGGCCGCATGGCCAACGACGCAGTTGCCGGCAACACCCTCCGCGTCACGCCGGCAGCCCAGGGGGACGGGGACGACCTCGTCGGCGCGGTCCTGGCCGCGTACACGAGGGATCTGGTCACGGCGGTGGACCGCACCCTGGCCGCCTTCCTGGCCGCCGAGGTCGCCTCGCTGGCCGAGATCGACGCGGCGATGGGCCGTTTCGCCGCGACGGCGCGCGACAGCGTGCTGGCCGGCGGCAAGCGGGTCCGGCCGACGTTCGCCTACTGGGGCTGGCGCGGCGCGGGAAGCGCGGAGCCGCTGCCGGCCGTGCTGCCGGCGTTCGCCGCCCTGGAGTTGCTGCACACCTTCGCCCTCGTGCACGACGACGTGATGGACGCCTCCGCCACTCGACGCGGCCGGCCGACCGTGCAGGTGGCGCAGGCCGCCCGGCACGCCGCCGCCGGGCACCGGGGCGACCCGCGTCGGTTCGGCGAGGCGGTCGCGGTGCTGGTCGGCGACCTCTGCGTGGTGTGGGCCGACCGGCTCCTCGCGCACGCCGCCCTGCCGCCGGCCCGGCTGCTCCACGTCCGCCGCTGCTACGACCAGATGCGGGTGGAGACGATCGCCGGGCAGTACCTCGACGTGCTCGGCGAGAGCGACGCGGCGAACTGGTCGGTCGACCGCGCGCTGCGGGTCGCCCGCTACAAGACCGCGAGCTACACGGTGCAGAAGCCGCTGCTCTTCGGCGCCCGCCTGGCCGGCGTCGAGACCGACGCCCCGCTGATCGCCGCGTACACCCGGTACGGGCTCGCGGTCGGCGAGGCGTTCCAGCTCTGCGACGACCTGCTCGGCGTCTACGGCGACCCGTCGGCCACCGGCAAGCCGGCCGGCGACGACCTGCGCACCGGCAAGCCGACCGCGCTGCTCATGCTCGCCCGGCAGCTCGCCACGCCGGCTCAGCGGCGCGCGCTGGACCGGGTCGGCGACGGGGTGACGGACGAGGAGATCGCCCGGCTCGCCGGCGTGGTCGCCGACACGGGCGCGGTGGACCGCGTCGAGCGCATGATCTCCGACCGGGTCGCCGAGGCGCTCGCCGCGCTCGACGCCGCGTCGGTCGACGAGACGGCGCGCACCGCGCTGACCGGTCTCGCCACCGCCGCCACCAACCGGCGGGCATGATGGGCAACTTCGCACA
The DNA here is from genome assembly GCF_040679695.1 of Micromonospora sp. NPDC052213. Classification (NCBI taxonomy): domain Bacteria; kingdom Bacillati; phylum Actinomycetota; class Actinomycetes; order Micromonosporales; family Micromonosporaceae; genus Micromonospora; species Micromonospora sp. NPDC052213. The sequence continues at coordinate 28,140 of NZ_JBFAVI010000015.1, read as the reverse complement.
GGGGGGTGGTCGCGTGCGCACCGTGCACGGGCGTACGGACCGGGTGGTGGTGGTCGGCGCCGGCCTGGGTGGGCTGGCCTGCGCGCTGCACCTGGCGGGCAGCGGCCGGCAGGTGACCGTGCTGGAGCGCGAGCCGGTGCCGGGCGGCCGGGCCGGCCGACTCGGCGTCGACGGCTACGAGTTCGACACCGGCCCCACCGTGCTCACCATGCCGGACCTGATCGCCGAGGCGCTCGGCGCGGTGGGCGAGGAACTGGACGACTGGCTCGACCTGACCCCGCTCGACCCGGCCTACCGGGCCTACTACCCCGACGGGTCGACGCTGGACGTCATCACCGACACCGCCCGGATGGCCGCCGAGATCGCCCGGGTCTGCGGCCCCCGCGAGGCCGACGGCTACCTGCGCTTCGTCGACTACGCCCGGAAGCTCTGGCAGTGGGAGCGCGCCGACTTCATCGAACGCAACCTGGACGCGCCCACCGACCTGCTCACCGGCAACCTCCTGAGGCTGCTGGCGGGCGGCGCCTTCCGCCGACTCCAGACGAAGATCAACCAGTTCTTCCGCGACCCACGCACCCAGCGGATCTTCTCCTTCCAGGCGATGTACGCCGGCCTCGCCCCGCACGACGCCCTGGCCATCTACGCGGTCATCGCGTACCTCGACTCGGTGGCCGGGGTCTACTTCCCGCGCGGCGGCATCCACGCGGTCTCCCGGGGCATGGCCGGCGCCGCCGAGAAACACGGCGTGCAGATCCGGTACGACACCACGGTGACCCGGGTGGAGACCGCGAACGGCCGGGCCACCGGCGTGCTGACCGCCGACGGGGAGCTGATCCCGGCCGACGTGGTGGTGCTCAACCCCGACCTGCCGGTCGCCTACCGCGACCTGCTGCCGCCGACCCGCCCCCGCAGGCTCACCTACTCGCCGTCCTGCGTGGTCCTGCACGTGGGATCCCGGCAGGGATATGGGAGGATCGCCCACCACAACATCCACTTCGGACGGTCCTGGAAGGGCACCTTCGATGAGGTCATCCGGCGCGGCGAGCTGATGAGCGACCCGTCCCTGCTGGTGACCAACCCGAGCCGGACGGACCCGTCGGTCGCGCCCGCCGGCCGGCACACCTACTACGTGCTCGCGCCGGTGCCCAACCTCCACCGGGCGCCGCTCGACTGGCGGGGCGACCTCACCGACCGCTACGCCGACCAGCTCGTCGGGACCCTGGAGGAGCGCGGCTACGTCGGCTTCGGCGCGGGCGTCGAGGTGCTGCGGGCCGTCACCCCGGCCGAGTGGGCCGAGCAGGGGATGGCCGCCGGCACCCCGTTCGCCGCCGCGCACAGCTTCTTCCAGACCGGCCCGTTCCGCCCGTCGAACCTGCACCGGACGCTGTCGAACGTGGTCTTCGTCGGCTCGGGCACCCAGCCCGGCGTCGGCGTGCCGATGGTGCTCATCTCCGGCAAGCTCGCCGCCGGCCGCATCACCGGGGAATCCTGATGACCCTCGCCCGCACACCCGAAAGGCACCTGCCGTGACCACCCGCGAGAAGCACCTCGTCGAGCTCGTCGACGACGCCGGGCACGCACGGGGCGAGACCACCGTGTCCGCCGCGCACCAGCCCCCGGGCCAGCTGCACCGCGCCTTCTCGGTGCTGCTCGTCGACCCCGACGGCCGGGTGCTGCTCCAGCGCCGGGCCGGGGTGAAGACCCGCTTCCCGCTGCGCTGGGCCAACTCGTGCTGCGGCCACCCCGCGCCCGGCGAGTCGCTGGCCGAGGCCGCCAACCGCCGGCTGCGCGAGGAGCTCGGCGCCGACCCGGTCGAGCTGACCGAGGTCGGGGTGTACGTCTACTACGCCGAGGACCCGGCCACCGGCCGGGTCGAGTTCGAGTACGACCACGTCCTGCGGGGCGGGTTCCGGCCGGGCACGCCGCTGCTGCCCGACCCCGACGAGGTGGCCGAGCTGCGCTGGGTCGACCCCGTCGAGCTGGTCGCCGACCTCGACGCCGATCCCCGCGCGTACGCGCCCTGGCTGGGCGGGGTGGTGAAGCGGCTGCTGCGGCCGACCGTCGGCCCGCCGAACGCGGCCACCAGCCCCTCCGCGCTGCCGGCGGACGACGCGTCGGAGCGGTCGGGTGGCCGATGAGGCGCTGAGCGCGGGGGCGGTGGCCAGGCAGCTGGGGGTCGCCGTCACCACCCTGCGCACCTGGCACCAGCGCTACGGGCTCGGCCCGAGCGAGCACGTACCGGGGCACCACCGGCGCTACACGCCGGCTGACCTCGCGCGCCTGGAGATCATGCGGCGGCTCACCGCCCAGGGGGTCACCCCCGCCGAGGCGGCCCGCTGGGCCCGTCGGACGCCGGCGGCCGCACCCGCCACCGACGCCCGTGCCCGCCCGCCCGCGCGTACCGCCGGCACGCGGGACGGCGGCGGCCCGACGATCCCGGTCGGCCGGGCCGGGCCGGCCGCCCGGGGGCTGGCCCGTGCCGCCATGCGGCTGGACTCGGTGGCGATCAGCGAGGCGATCGCGCACGCCGTCGAGGCGGACGGGGTGGTCGCCACCTGGGACGGGCTGCTGCGCCCGGTGCTCGTCGGCATCGGGGAGCGGCACGCCGCCACCGCCGGCCTGATCGAGGTCGAGCACCTGGTGTCCCGGTGCGTGTCGGAGGCGTTCGCGGCGGTCGCCCGGGCCGGCGCGCCCACCGGGCCGCCGCGCGTCCTGCTCTCCTGCGCCGACGAGGAGCAGCACAGCCTGCCGCTGGAGGCGCTCGCCGCCGCGCTCGCCGAGGCCGGCGTGGGCTACCGGATGCTCGGTGCCCGGGTGCCGGGGGCGGCGCTGGTCGAGGCCGTCAACCGGACCGGGCCGGCCGCCGTGGTCGTCTGGTCGCACGCCCCGGCCACCGCCGACCCCGCCCAGCTCACCGCCCTGCTCGCCGCGCCCCGCCGGCCGCTGCTGGTGCTCGCCGCCGGGCCCGGCTGGCCGGCGGACTCGCTGCCCGCCGGGGTGGTGCGGCCGCTCGACCTCAGCGAGGCGGTCTCGCTCGCGCTGGCCGTACGCGACTCGCTGGACCAGTCCACCGCTGGCTGACCGGGGCGCCGGGACGAAAAGCCGTCCACTAGCGTCGGGGGGTCCGCTGACCCCGACCCCCTTCGGGAGCGAACGATGCGCCCACGCGCCGTACTGGCATCCGGTCTGGCCCTTGCCCTCCTCCTCGGCGGCTGCGGCGACACCTCCGCGTCCCCGCCGGAGGCGGCCGGCCCCAGCCCCGTCGCCTCGGCGCCGCTGCCGCCGGAGTCGACCCCGACGGCCAGCCCGCGCCCGACCCGCAGCACCCCGCCCAAACGCCCGGTCCGGCCGCTGCCCAGCAAACTGCCGCCGGGCCTGCAGCGCAGCACCGGCGTACGGGCCGTGGCGCTGACCTTCGACGACGGGCCCGACCCGGTCTGGACGCCGAAGATCCTCGACCACCTCCGCGCGGCGCGGGTCACCGCCACGTTCTGCGTGGTGGGCACCCAGGCCCGCCGCCACCCCGATCTGGTGCGGCGGATCGTGCGGGAGGGGCACCAGCTCTGCAACCACAGCTGGCGCCACGACATGGACCTCGCCCGGCGACCGGTCGCCGAGATCCGCAGCGACCTGGCCCGCACGAACGCGGCGATCCGGGCCGCGGCGCCCGGGGCCAAGGTGCCGTTCTACCGGCAGCCGGGCGGCCGGTGGACGCCCGAGGTGGTGTCGGTCGCCAAGCAGCTCGGCATGCGGTCGCTGCACTGGAGCGTCGACCCGCAGGACTGGGGCAAGCCGACCACCGCGACGATCACCAAGCGGGTACGCGCCGCGGCCCGGCCCGGATCGGTCGTGCTGCTGCACGACGGGGGCGGCGATCGGGCCGCGACACTGGCCGCCTGCCCGCACCTGATCACCGACCTGAAGCGCCGCTTCGGCATCGCCCGACTCCGCTAGACCGTCCCTGACCTGCGGTTTTGTGGCTCGTTGTGGCCAGGGCCATACCGGTTTGGTCGAGGGGCCGACCATCACGTAAGCTATCCAAGCCTCCGGCGGGGCCGGATGGGAGCAAGTCCGCTTGAAGTTGCGAGTGTGCAATGATGGCGGGGCCGCCCTCATCGTCTAGCGGCCCAGGACGCCGCCCTTTCAAGGCGGTAGCACGGGTTCGAATCCCGTTGGGGGCACGGTCCGGCTTCGGCCGGAGGCAACAAAGCTAGGTCCTGTGGAGCAGTTGGAGTGCTCGCCGCCCTGTCAAGGCGGAGGTCGCGGGTTCAAGTCCCGTCAGGACCGCCAGCGCTGACGCCGCGCCCACCATGCGCGGCGTTCTGCGTATCGGAGCGTGTGACCCTCCCGGCGGACAGCCCGCCGTGCGGGTAGCATGAACCGAGCAACACGGCCAGGTAGCTCAGTTGGTACGAGCGTCCGACTGAAAATCGGAAGGTCGGCGGTTCGACCCCGCCCCTGGCCACATAGCCTTTCGCCGGGCTACTGAAGCGCCGACCAGCGGAAACGCCGGTCGGCGCTTCTGCGTGCAGGGGCCTGCCTCATGGATCGCCCTTGGCCATGGTTGACCGCTCTTGGCCACCCTCTGCTTGTGAAAGACCTCCGGGTGTCACACCGCGACCGAGAAGCGGTGGTTGCCCGATCCCGACCCTGGTGGGGATCTTGCTGTATGCGCTTCGGATCGTTCTGCTGTCGTTGTGCGCGCTGCTGACCGCTCCTTGCCCGGGAGCACCGTCACGTATCGCACGTGAATCGCACGGCTCCCCTCAAGCCGAACGCGCCCGCCCCCTGGTCGAGGCCGGGCGCGTATGCCTCACCAGTCAGCAGCAGCTTCCGGCTGCTCCGGCCGTGGCCGGCTCCTTCCCGGCGGCCGGGGTGCAGCATGCGCTCCCGGCGGCCTTCTCCAACTGGGGGGAGTCGGCCTTGACGGTGTAGACCTCCCAGGGCTCGTTGCCGGGGCCGCGCACCCACACCTTGTCCTGGAGGGCGTAGCAGCACTCGGTGTTGTTCTCCTCCAGCGTGATGAGGCCGGAGTCGGTGAGACGCCGGGTCGCGGCGGTGACCTCGTCGGTGCTGAACACCTCGACGCCCAGGTGGTCCAGCACGGTGGGCTGGTCGGCCTCGCCCTCCAAGAGGACGAGCTTCAGGGGCGGGTTCTCTACGGCGAAGTTGGCGTAACCGGGGCGACGCTTGGCCGGCTCGACGCCGAACAGCTTCGAGTAGAAGGCCACGGAGCCTTCGAGGTCGGACACGCGCAGAGCGAGCTGGACACGAGACATGGTTGTTCCCTCCTGATGGGTTCAGCGGACGTGGTAGGCGAGAGCGGCGGTGCGGTTGCCTAGATGATTTTCGAAGCAAGGACTACGTTGCACCCTGTTTTGAGATCTGTCAAGCTAGAGGAATGTCGAAACAAGAGCTGCCGGTGGTGGGCCTCAACGCGGTCGCCTGCTGCTCCCCGATCGCCGTCCGCCCGATGAACCCCGAGCAGGCGGCGGTAGTCGCGCCGATGTTCAAGGCCCTCGGTGACCCGGTCCGGCTGCGGCTGATGTCGATGATCGCGTCGGTGCCGGAGATGTGCGTCTGCGACCTGACCCCGGCGTTCGACCTGTCCGGGCCGACCATCTCCCACCACCTCAAGGTGCTGCGCGAGGCCGGCCTGGTCGACTCCGAGCGGCGCGGCACCTGGGTCTGGTACCGGGTGAAGCCGGAGGCGTTCCGCCAGCTCGGCGCGCTGCTGGAGATCTCCGCCGCCCCCGCAGCCGGCAGCGCCGAGTGAGCCTCGCCCTGCCCCGGCGGGCATCGGCGGAGTTCGCCGGCACCGCCCTCCTGGTCGCCGCCGTGGTCGGGTCTGGGATCGCGGCCTCCCGACTCTCTCCGACTGACGTCGGGCTCCAGCTCCTGGAAAACGCGATCGCCACCGCCCTGGCCCTGGGCGCGCTGATCCTGACCTTCGGGCCGGTGTCCGGGGCGCATTTCAATCCGGTCGTCTCCGCCGTCGACTGGTGGCTCGGCCGCCGCGCCGGCACCGGCCTGACCGGACGGGATCTCGCCGCCTACACCGCAGCCCAGATCGGCGGTGCGATCACCGGGGCTGTCCTGGCTGACCTCATGTTCGACCTGCCGGCCGTGGCCTGGTCGCGCACCGACCGGGTCGGTGGGAACCTGTGGCTGGCTGAGGTGGTCGCCACCGCCGGCCTGGTCCTCCTGGTCTTCGCCCTCGCCCGCTCCGGCCGCACCTCCGCTGCTCCGGCCGCCGTGGGCGCCTACATCGGGGCGGCGTACTGGTTCACCTCGTCGACCTCGTTCGCCAACCCGGCCGTCACCATCGGACGGGCCTTCACCGACACCTTCGCCGGCATCGCCCCCGCATCCGTGCCTGGCTTCATCGCCGCCCAGCTCGTCGGCGGCCTGGTCGCCGTCGCCGCGCTCGCCGCCTGGTACCCCCACGCCGCCGACTCCGCCGACGCCGTCGTCGTGCCGCACCTCGTCCAGGAGAACCGATGAACGCCCCCGCCAGCCCCGCCGGCATCACCATCACCGCGATGGGCGACCAGCACGCCGACGCCGTGCTCGACATTTACCGGCTCGGCATCGCCACCGGCCACGCCACCTTCGAAACCGAGCCACCGACCTGGGAGCGGTTCACCGCGACCCGGCTACCGCACCACCGCTGGGTGGCCGTCGACCCCACCGGCCGCGTCCTGGGCTGGGTGGCCTGCTCGGCCGTGTCCGACCGATGCGTCTACGCCGGGGTCGTCGAGCACTCCGTCTACGTCCATCCCGACGCCCGCGGTCGAGGAGTCGGCCGACTCCTGCTCGACGCCCTGATCGCCTCCACCGAGCAGGCCGGCATCTGGACCATCCAATCCGGGGTCTTCCCCGAGAACACCGCCAGCCTCGCCCTGCACACCACCTGCGGCTTCCGCACCGTCGGCACCCGCGAACGCGTCGGCCGACACCACGGCACCTGGCGCGACGTCACCCTCATCGAACGCCGCAGTCCCACCATCACCTGACAGGAAGCCCACCGATGAGCGACAAGCCCACCGTCCTGTTCGTCTGCGTCCACAACGCCGGCCGCTCCCAAATGGCCGCCGGCTGGCTGCGCCACCTCGCTGGCGACACCATCGACGTCCGCTCCGCCGGCTCCGAACCCGCCGACCAGATCAACCCCGTCGCCGTCGAAGCCATGCGCGAGGTCGGCATCGACATCACCGACCAAACCCCGGCCCGGCTCACCTGGGACACCGCCGAAACCAGCGACGTCATCATCACCATGGGCTGCGGCGACGCCTGCCCCGTCTTCCCCGGCAAACGCTACGAAGACTGGAAGCTCACCGACCCCGCCGGGCAGCCCCTCGACGTCGTCCGCCAGGTCCGCGACGACATCCGCGCCCGAGTCGAGAAGCTGATCACCGACCCTTCATCGACGCCTCGTGCTCCTACGAGCGGCCGGTAGACCCCGTCGCGAAAGCCGGTCGGCGCTTCTGCGTCACGCCCCGAGAACACGGCTGCCCGGTCTGACCCTCGTTGGCCCCGGAATCCCGCCGATGGCCGTCCCGTGTCACACGTGGATTGCGCGGACTCACTGTGGGCCGGACGGACCGGATCACCCAGAACGCCGACCTGGCGGGCCGGTTCGGAAAAGAATCAGGGCGACAGGGAGGGACCGTGAATCTGCTGAGTGTCCTGCCGCTCGCCTTCGTGATGATCGCCGGTCCGCAGATCATCAGCGCCATCTTCCTCGCCTCCAGCCGGAACGCGAAGCGCAGCTCGCTCGCCTACCTGGTCGGCGCCGGGCTCGGCATCCTCGTCGCGCTGACCGTGTGGTACGTCGTCTTCCACACGGTGCATGGCGCCGGGAACGGGCAGCACAAGCATTCCGGCACGCGTCGCGTGATCGACTGGGTGGTGCTGCTGGTGCTGCTGGCGTTGATGGTGATGATCTTCGCCCGCCGCAGGCGCAGCCAGCCGCCGAAGTGGATGAGCAGGTTGCAGGAGGCCGAGCCGCGCTTCGCCTTCGGGCTGGGCTTCCTTCTCTTCATCGCCATGCCCAGCGACGAGGCGACCATGCTGGCAGTCGCCGGGAGCCTGGCAGGCCACGACAAGCCGTGGTGGAACCTGCTGCCGTTCCTGTGTCTGACGCTGCTGCTACTGGCCTTGCCACTGCTCGCCCTGCTCGCGTTCGGTCAGCGGGCGACGGCAGCGCTGCCGAAGATCCGCAACTGGGCCAACGACCACTCGTGGTTGGTCAGCGAGGCGGTGGTCCTGATCTTCGTGGCTATCGTCGTGTCCGACCTGCTCTGATCACCGCCGCTTGCGGAGGATCTCCTCGTCGGGCAGTCGCCAGACCGGCCAGCCCTGGAAGCAACGCGGAGAGAGCTGCGCCTCTGCCGGGCCGGTCGACGCTGCCGTGGCCGACGGCGCAGGGCCGAACCCTGACGAAGGTGGGTACGCCCGCCTGTCGTTCGGGCACGGTGCGCGCCCCTGGCGGATCCCTACCGTCGACGCGTCACGACGGATCCTCAGGGAGGGCGACATGATCACTTCAACTGGGCTGACGACACGCTTCGGCGCGGCGGCGGCGTCGGGCGCAGCGGCCGGTGGTCGCCTTGCGTAGCCGCGGCCGGGCACTGCTCGTACTCCTGACGCTGTTGGCCACACTGCTGGCCGGCAGCCCGGTCGCGGCCCAGGCTTCGGCGCCGGCGTTGAAGCTGCCGGCACCGACCGGCCGCTACCTGGTCGGCACCACCTGGCTGCACCTGACCGACGACGCCCGGCCCGACCCGTGGCGGCCCGAGCTACGCCGGGAGCTGATGGTGTCGCTCTGGTACCCGGCGGTGGCCGCGCCGGGCGCGCGGGCGCCCTACACCACCGCGGCGGTCTCCGCGCGGATCATCGCCGCCGAGGGGTTGCCCCTCCCGCCGGACCTGTTGACCACCGTACGCACCAACGCCCGCCGCGACGTGCCGGTCCGGCCGGCCGCCCGGGGCTGGCCGCTGGTGGTGCTCTCTCCCGGTTTCAGCCTCAGCCGGGAGTCGCTGACCGGGCTGGCCGAGGAGCTGGCCAGCCGGGGGTACGTGGTGGCCGGCGTGGACCACCCCCACGAGGCGCGGGGAGTCGAGTTCCCGGACGGCCGGGTCGCCGACTGTCTCGCCTGTGAGGCGACCGGGCAGGACAGGCTCCCCCGGGTGGTCGAGGGACGGGCGGCCGACGTGTCGTTCCTGCTGGACCGGCTGACCGGGCCGCGTCCGGTGTGGCGCGGCGCCCGGTTCATCGACGCGAGCCGGATCGGCATGGCCGGGCACTCCATCGGCGGCGCGAGCGCCGCGCAGGTGCTCCGCACCGACCGGCGGGTCGACGCCGGTGTCAACCTGGACGGCACCCACTTCGTCCCGGTCCCGGCGGGCACCGTGGCCAAGCCGTTCCTGCTGGTCGGCTCCGAGCGGCCGACGGACGCGAGCTGGCTGCGCGACTGGCCCGGCCTGGCCGGCTGGAAGCGGTGGCTCACCGTCACCGGCAGTGGTCACCTCTCCTTCACGGACCGGCCGGTCCTCGGCGCCCAACTGGGCATGGACCCGGGCGCCATTCCGGGGGACCGGCAACTGCTGATCACCCGCGCGTACGTCGCGGCGTTCCTCGACGCGCACCTGCGTGATCGACCGCAGCCCCTGCTCGACGCACCCGCCCCGGCCTACCCCGAGGTGCGTTTCCGGGACGAGGCGGCATGACGAGGCGCCCGACGCCCTGACCCGTACCGGTCGGGGGCTGGCAGCCGGAAGGTCGGCGGGCCAGCACCACCCCTGGCCACAGTCGCCGGGGATGGATGGTCCCCGCCCGCCCAGGACGCGGGTGGGGACCGGCGTCGCCTGCGGCTGGTCCGTCGTCACCGGCGAGACGGGGGCGGCCCAGGGTCGGGGGCCGACCCGTCAGCGCCCCTGTTGCCGGCGCTGGGCCATCCCGCTCTGGATCGCCTCCCACACGCTTCGCCCGGCCTGCCGCAGCGTCTCGCCCGCCTGCTCCGCGAGCTGCGTCGCGCTCGGCGTCCCACCACCGCCGGCTTCGTCGGGCTGCTCGCGCGGCCCGCGTCCGGGCCCGCCCTGCTCTCCGCGGGCCTGCTCGGGCCCGCCCTGCTCAGGGCGCTCCTGCGCGGACGGGCCCGCCTCGCGCCCCGCCTGCTCCCGAGCGCGCTGGCCCTGCTCCCCGCCGCCGCCCGCGCCCGGTCCCCCGCCCTGACCCGGGGCGCCCGGCTCCCGCAGGGACCGGTCGGCGACCGCGCCGATGGCGCCGACCTGCTGCCCGAGATCGTCGGTCGCGCCGCCGGGCCGCTCCCCGGAGGCGCTGACCTGCCCGCCCCGCCGCTCCGCCGAGCCCGCTGCCTGCCCGCCGGGTTGCGTTGCCGAGCCGGCGAGCAGCCCGCCGGGTTGCGTTGCCGAGCCGGCGACCTGCCCGCCCGGGCTCGCGATCTGCTGCGTCGCCCGGTTCACGTCGTCGATCGAGGCGATCGCCGTACGGGACAGGGCGTCGATGATATGCGGATTTCTGTCGATGGTGCTCAGCGCCCGGTCGAGGATGTCGACCAGCTTCTCCAGGCGCACCTTGAGCTGCGCCTCGGCGTGCACCCCGGTCATGTCCAGCTCGACGCCCCGCAGGTGCACCCGCACGCCGGCGTCGAGCTGGAGGAGGTTGGCCAAGCGCGCCCGCAGGGACAGGTCGGCGTCCAGCCCGTCCACGGCGAGCCGGATCGAGTCGACCGACACCTCCGGTACGTCGAGCAGGACGTCCGGCTCCGTCGCCCCCTGCTGCGATGGCCCGGCGACCCGGTCCGGCTCCCGCTGCTGCGCGTCTTCGCTCATGCTCCCCGCTCCGCATCCTCCGGCCCGGTCCGGCCGGGACCGTCCGGGGCGCTTACCCGCTATCCGGTCGACCATCCCGTCCCGCCGTCCCGCCTCCGTCCCGCCCCGGGAAGGCGCGCCCGGCCGGCCGCCGGCCGCCGTACGGGCGTACGAAAAGGGTGTCCGGAACCGGGCAGCGCGCGAAGCTGCACACCCGGGCAGCAGCCGGTATGGTCCGGGCCTATGGGACAGGAGATGGCTGACCCGGCCGGCTTCCGGCAGGAGTACGACCAGTTCTCGTTACGCAGCGTTCTCCTGGTCCCCGGCCCCGCGGACCAGGCGTTCGCGGTGTTCACCGACGCCCTGGCGGCCTGGTGGGTGACGGAGTACACGTGGTCCGGCCCGGAGCACCTGGCCGAGCTGGGCATGGAGCCGCGCGCCGGCGGGATGCTCTACGAGATCGGCCCGTACGGCTTCCGCTGCGACTGGGGGCGCGTGCTGACCTGGGATCCGCCCCGGCGGCTGGTCTTCACCTGGCAGATCGGCGCCGACCGGGCGCCGGTGCCGGATCCGGCGCAGGCGAGCGAGGTGGAGGTCCTCTTCCACGCGGACGGGCCGGAGCGGACCCGGGTGGAGGTCGAGCACCGGCACTTCGACCGGCACGGCGAGGCCGCGGAGGGCTACCGGCAGGCGCTGACCGCCGGCTGGCACGAGCTGCTCTCCCGCTACGCGACCACGGTGGCCCACGGCGCCGGCTGACCCGGCGCGCGCCACCCGCACCCACCGGGCCACGGGCACCGTCGCCGTGGCCCGAGCCGTCAGTGGCCGATGCCCGGGCGGGTGCCGGGAGCCGTGGCGACTCCCCGGCCCCCGAGGTCGGCGCGGCGTCCCGCCTCCGCGCCGGAGCCGAACCCGCTGCCGGCCAGCCGGCGCGGCGCGGCGGTGCGCAGGCGCGGGTACACCTCGGCGACGCGGCGCCGCACCCGATCCGACCGGTCGGCCAGCACCAGCGCGACCGACGACCCGCCCGAGTCGGCGGCCGCGTGGGCCTCGGCCGCCCTCAGCCGCACGCCGATCACCTGGGCGAAGCCGGCCAGCCAGGAGCGCCGGAAGGCGGCGGGATGCTCGCCGGGCGGCACCTCGGCCGCGGCCAGCCCGTGCGCGGCCTGCACGAGCAGCGACGTGAAGAGCAGGTCGACGCGTTCCAGGTCGCTGGCGAAGCCGAACAGGTGCATGGCGAAGCCGCTGCCCTGCCGGCGGCGGACGCAGCGGCAGCGCAGCGGGTCGGCGACCGCGGCGAGCAGGCCGACCTTGTCCCGGGCGTACGGGGCGACGACCTCGACCACCCGGTCGCCCACCGGGTCGGTGGCCGGGTCCCGGGCGGCCAGCAGCGCCCGGTCCACGCCGTAGCGGGCGATCAGCTCGGTGGCCTTGGCGGTGAAGGCGGCCGACTCGGCGGGGGTGCAGGCCGGGTCCTCGGCCTGGGCCAGCAGCTTGCGCACCTTGCTGAGCATGGCCTCGGACATGCCCCCAAGCCTGTCACGCGGGCGAGGCGCTGTTCGGGGCGGCGGCAGCCGCCGGATCAGCCGGCCCGGCTGCGCAGGGTGGCCACCGTCGAGCCGGCCAGGGTGAGCAGGCAGTCCGGCAGCAACCCGTCGGCCGCCGCCGCCCCGAACAGCGCCTCGCCGGTGTCGGCGTCGGCGTTGGCGTACGCGCTGACGAAGCGGGCCACCCAGCGCGTGTCGTAGTCCGCCTCGTCGATCCCGGGAAAGTCCAGCGCGCACGTGCCCGGCGGCACCGGCCCGCCGACCATGGTCGCGGCGAGGCACCAGGCCACCCCGTACGCGCCGGCCAGGCCGGACCGGTCGACGACCGCGTCGAACGCCCCCACCACCGCGTCGCCGTCCCCGGCCAGCGCCGAGCGGAGCACGGCGGTCGCGTCGTCGAGCGTCTGCTGTGGTGATTCCGTCACGCACCGCACGGTACGGCAGCGGGTCAAGCGATCGGCGATGGTGACTCTCCGTGCGCATGGCGGACGACCTGCGGATTGAGTCGCCTCCGTGGTCACGCCGCACATGTCGGCACGCTAATGTGCGCAGCGGACCTTCGCCCGGAGGAAGGACGACCATGCTCAAGTCACGCGCCTCGCGGGCAGCCACCCTGGCCGCCTGCGCGACGTTCCTGCTCGCCACCAGCGCCTGCGGGACCGAGGGGCCCGACGAGGCGACGACCCACCAGGTGCGCCTCTACGGCTCCGACGGCAACATGCTCAACTCGTACCCCGCTGAGCTGAAGGACCGCGCCAGCCTCGTCGACGGCATGAAGGGCACCACGCCGATGACGCCGCTGCCGGAGAGCTTCAAGAACCGGCTACGGTCCGTCGACCCGCGACTGAACGACTTCCTCTACACCGCCGAGACGTACGACGCGGTGGTGATCAGCGCGATCGCCGCCCAGCTCGCCGGCAGCACCGACCCCGCCGCCGTCGCCAAGCAGATCGTCGGGGTCACCAACGGCGGGCAGCGTTGCGAGGACGTGGCGTCCTGCCTGGCGCTGGCCCGCGCCGGCAAGGACGTGGAGTACCGCAGCGTCTCGATAACCCGGGCCGGGTTCACCGAGGCCGGCGAGCCGGCCACCGCCAGCTACGCGACCGTGCACTTCGACGGCCAGCAGCTCAACGACGGCAAGACGGAGTTCGTCGGCGCCGGCGACGAGTCGGCGGCGAGCACCGAGGCCCCGCCGAAGGGGAAGAAGCAGCGCGGTGGCCGCACCGACCGCAGCGACGGCTCCCCGCTGGTCGTGGGCGGCCTGCTGCCGATGACCGGTGACCTGTCCCTGGCGTACCCGCCGATGGCCGCCGCGGCCGCCCTGGCGATCAAGGAGATCAACGCGGCCGGCGGCGTGCTCGGCGAGCCGGTGGTCTGGATCGACGGCGACGACGGCACCAACCCGAAGGTGGCCAAGGCCACCGTGGCGAGGCACGTGGAGCAGAACGTGCACGTCCTCATCGGCGCCGGCGCCTCCGGGATCTCCCGCGAGGTCCTGCCCGACGTGGTGCGGGCCGGAAAGATCCTGTTCTCCTCCTCGAACACGGACGCCGGACTGACCAAGCTGGACGACAACGGCCTCTACTTCCGCACCGCCCCGCCGGACAGCCTCCAGGGACGGGCGCTGGCCGACGTGATCCTCCGGGACGGGCCGCAGAAGATCGCCATCGTGGCCCGCAAGGACTCCTACGGCGAGGGCCTCCAGGCCACCGTCAAGGCGGAGCTGGAGCGTACCGGCGTCGACGGCGACCGGATCAAGCTGCTGGCCTACGATCCGCCGGCCGACGCCAAGACCAACCCCGTGGACTTCACGGCCGGGGCGAAGGAGATCAAGGACTTCGGCGCGGACGCCGTGCTGGTCATCGGGTTCGCGGAGTCGGCGCAGGTGATCCGCGCGCTCGCGGACGCCGGCGTGGAGATCCGGCACTGAGCCGCTGACCCGTCGCACGCGGACGGCCGCACCGGATGACCGGTGCGGCCGTCGTCGTCATGCCGCCGACGCCGCGACGGGGTGCCGGTACCGCCGCCGCGGGTGCCGACGCCGCCACGGACGCCCCCGGTCAGCGGGACCGTCGCCGCTCCAGGAAGTCGGTCATCCGCCGGCGCTTCTCCTCGTCCTCGAAGAGCACCGCCTGGCTGACCAGGTCGAGGTGCGGGTGCGCGGCGGCCGGTGCGTCGACCGCCAGCTTGGTCAGCCGCAGCGCCAGCGCGGACCCCTTGGCCATCTCGTCCAGCAGCCCGTGCGCGGTGGGCAGCAGCTCGTCGGGCTCGGCCACCACCCGGTTGACCAGGCCGATCCGCAGCGCCTCCTCGGCGTCCACCCGGCGGCCGGTGAAGAGCAGTTCCTTGGCCCGGGCCTCCCCGACCAGTGCTGGCAGCCGGTGGGTCGCGCCCGCCCCGGCCAGGATGCCCAACCGCACCTCCGGCTGGCCGAACACCGCACGCTCGGTGCAGACCCGCAGGTCGCAGGCGTACGCCAGCTCGGCGCCGCCGCCCAGCGCCGGCCCGTCCACCGCCGCCACGGTCGGCATCGGCAGCGCCCTGATCCGGGCGAAGGCGGCGGAGTTGATCGCCGCGAGCGCGTCCAGCCGGCCCCGCTCGCGCAGTTGCCCGATGTCCGCCCCGCCGGCGAAGATGCCCTCGGTGCCGCCGGTGAGCAGCAGCAGGCGGGGGCGCGCCTCCAGCTCCGCGCAGACCTGGTGCAGCTCGGCGATCAGGTCGGCGTCGATGGCGTTGCGCTTCTCCGGCCGGTCGAGCGTGACCACCAGCCGGTCCGGCCGCTCCTCGACCCGCAGCCCGCTCACGACTTCACCCCGCCTTCCCAGCGGTAGAAGCCCTGACCCGACTTCTTGCCCAGCCTGCCGGCGGCCACCATCTCCGCCAGCAGCGGCGGCGGCGCGAACCGGTCCCCGTACGCGGCCTGGAGGGTGCGCGCGATGTCCAGCCGCACGTCCAGCCCGACCAGGTCGGTCAGCTCCAGCGGGCCGATCGGGTGCCGGTAGCCGAGCACCATCGCCTTGTCGATGTCGGCCGGGCTGGCCACCCCGTCGGCGACCATCCGGATCGCCTCCAGGCCGAGGGTGACCCCGAGCCGGGAGGTGGCAAAGCCGGGCATGTCGCGTACGACGACGGGGTCCTTGCCCAGCCGGCCGGCGAGCGCGACGGCCGCGGCGGTGGTCTCGTCGGCGGTGGCCGGGCCGACCACGACCTCCAGCAGCGCCATCGCCCAGACCGGGTTGAAGAAGTGCAGCCCGACGAAGCGCTCGGGTCGCGCCAGCCCGCCGGCCAGCTCGGCGATCGAGATGCTGGACGTGTTGCTGCCCAGCAGCGCCGGGCGCAGCGCCTCGGCCTCGCGCAGCACCGCCCGCTTGAGGTCCGGCCGCTCCGGCACGGCCTCCACCACCACGGCCGGCTCCTGCGCGACCTCGGCGAGCGCGGCCCGCAGCGTCACCCGCCCCCGGTTCGTCGCGGCCTGGTCGGCGGTCAGCTTGCCGCGCCCCACCGCCCTGTCCCACAGCTCACCGAGCCGGTCCACGGCCATGGCGCCCCGGGCCCGGTCCACCTCGACCAGCTCGACGGCGTACCCGGCCCCGGCCGCCACGTACGCGATGCCGAGCCCCATCGTGCCGGCCCCGACGACGACAAAGCGGTCGCTCATGACGCCTCCCTGCCTCCGGCGGCGACCCGGGGTTGACCCGCGCTCCGCCACCCGCTCCACTCGCTCATGGGCCGACCCTATGCAGCGACGCTCGCCCCGGCATGCGTGGGGGCGGCGCGGATCGGGTACGACGGCCGTCAACCGAGGGAAGGACGAACCTAGATGAGCCAGGCACCGGAGACCGTGGACAGTGCAGGCGCGGCGGAGACGGTGGAGACCCGCGGGGACGAGCGGGTCGACCTGCTGCGCGCGGACACCAACAACGACGGCCGCACCGACGTCTGGGTGGCCGACACCGACGGGGACGGCAGGCCCGACCTGTTCCAGTTCGACACCGACCACGACGGCAGGGTGGACGTCACGATGGTCGACCTCGACGAGGACGGCACCCCGGACGAGGTGGTCGACGGCGATGGCGGCCTCCCGCCCGAGCAGCTCCCCCCGACCGTCCAGGTCTGAGGCGTACGCAGGTCGTCCGGGGTGCCGCCACGCGGCGGGCCCCGGGCGTCAGCCGGCCAGGCGCAGGGTGGCCAGGTAGTACGGGGCGTCGTGGTCGTCCACGTCGGTCAGGCGCCAGGCGGTGCCCCGGACCAGCTCGGCGAGTTCGTCGGGCGAGCAGACCAGGTAGTCGAACCACTCGGTGCCCAGCTCCCGGTAGCGCAGGCGGAGCCGGAGCTGCCCGCCGAGCCGGCCCCGGCGCCGGTTGCGCTCGTGGTAGCCCGTGTGCAGCGGGTCCCGGGTGCCGTACGGGTCGGTGCCCTGCGCGATGACCCGCGCGCCCGGCCGGGCCAGCGCGGCGAGCGCCGCCAGCAGGGCCGGGGCCCGCTCCCGCCCCTCCAGCAGCCCGACGTTGTTGCCGAGCAGCAGGAACGTGTCGTAGCGCCGGCCGTCGGCGACGTGCGAGTCGACCGTCCCGTGCACCAGCTCGCGTACGCCCCGGCGGCGGCAGACGGCCAGCGCGCCGGCCGAGGTGTCCAGCCCGGTGACCGGCACGCCCCGTTCCTGGAGCAGCAGCGCGATCCGGCCCGCCCCGACCCCGACGTCCAGGGTGGCGCCCTCGACCCGGTCCACCGCCCGGTGGTCGTACGGCTGCCAGTCGGCCGGGCCGTCCAGGTAGTGCGCGGCGGGCGCGCCGTTGATCAGCCCGTCGTCCCGCTCGATGATCTCGATGACCGGCCGTGGCAGCCGCCCGCCGGCCAGCGGCCGGGGGCCGATGCCGGTGGCGACGGCGAACGCGTCGCGCAGCATCTCGCCGAAGACGTCACCGATCCGTGGTTCCACCGTCACGGCTTCACGCTATCCGGCCGGTCAGTCAGCCGCGGCGGCCGTATCCTGGCGGGGTGGCCACACTGGACCGCCTCGCCGCGGAGAAATACATCCTGCTGACGACGTTCCGCAAGGACGGGCGGGCGGTGCCGACGCCGGTCTGGGCGGTCCGCGACGGCGACGCGCTGGCGGTGTGGTCGGCGGCGGATTCCGGCAAGGTGAAGCGGATCCGGCGCAGCGGGGACGTCACGGTCGCGCCGTGCGACGTCCGGGGCCGCCCGCACGGCGAGGCGGTGCCCGCCCACGCGACGCTCTGCGGCCCGGCCGACACCCGACGGGTCCGCGACCTGATCAAGCAGAAGTACCGGATGATCGGGCGGCTCAGCCTGCTCGGCAGCCGGTTGCGCCGGGGCGAGGGCGGCACGGTCGGCATCCGGGTCTCGCTCGCCGGCCGGCCATCGGGCGGCGACTGACCCACGCCCCGCCCCCGCTGCCCCCTGCCGCCGCTCGGCGGCAGGGGCGCCGGTGCGGCCGGCATGCGCAACCGGCCCGGCCGCGCGGGCGCCGACCGGCCGGGCCCCGACACGACGAAGGGCGGCGGACCGTGTCCGCCGCCCTTCGTGCGCACCCGTTGCCTTCCGGCCGTCAGTCCCCCTGGCGCTGCTGCGGGATCTGCCCCTGCAGCAGGGCTCTGACCTCCGACTCGCGGTACCGGCGGTGGCCCCCCAGGGTGCGGATGGCGCTGAGCTTGCCAGCCTTGGCCCACCGGGTCACCGTCTTCGGGTCGACACGGAACATCGACGCCACCTCGGCCGGCGTGAGTAGCGGCTCTGGTTCGTGCGTTCGCGATGCCATCGGTCACTCCTCCACATGTATAGACATCGGCCGGGGTCCCGCCGGTCGACGCGTCTCCCATGGTCCGGCTAGTCCCCGATGTCCGACATGGGCCGAACGGCCGAACGTCCCTAGACGGACGGATGAACCATGCCCGATTTATGCGACTTTTACACGGCAGAAAGTACCTTATTCGGACTCATGATCACGGTTCGTGATGCGTCAACTACGAGGACGCCTCGCCTTCGCGGCCCCGCCTGGGCGAATTGTCGTCAGTTGCACCGTTCCAGCAGCTGCACCGCACGCCACCGCGCGACCAGCTTGTCGTACGCCGCCGAGGCCTCCTCGGCCTCGCCCCGGGACAGCCCGGCGAGCCCGCTCGCCACCAGCTCGGGCGAGTCGTCGGCGGCCAGCGTCTCGTCGGAGAGCAGGTCGACCAGGCCGCCGTAGTCCAGCTCCACCATCGAGCGGGGGTGGAACTCCTCCAGCCAGCGGGCGGCCTCCTCGACCGCCTCGGTGATCGGCGCGTCGCCGACCGACTTGCGCAGCACCGACAGTGCCCGCGACGACCGGCGCCGCGCCTTCGAGATCTCCGTCCGGAAGCGCAGCGCCCGCCGGCCCGGACGGGTCACGTGGTGCCGCTCCTCCGGGTCGAAGAGCACGAACCAGCGCAGCGGCACACCCCAGGTCGCGATCTGCTCGTGCAGCCGGGGCACGCCGTGCTCCAGCACGCGGGCCCCGCTGCGCCAGTCCTCCACCACCGCCTTGGCCTGCCCGGCGAGCACCGGCGGCACGAACGCGTCGGCCAGCACCGGCGGCACGCCGTCGCGCGCGCTCAGCGCCGCCTCGGCCACCCGGATGCGCAGGTTCCACGGGCAGACCAGCAGCGTGTCGTCGGCCTCCAGCACGTACGCCTCGTCCGGCAGGTCGGGCAGCCGCGTCCAGCCCGCGCCGAGCGCCTCGATCACGGACGTCCGTTGCCGGCCGGGCCCCTCCACGGGGGCCACCGCCCGCCCCTGCTCGACGTAGCGGCGCCAGTACGTCTGGCGGTCCCGGTCGAAAGCGGTCAGGGGCTCGTACACGCGCAGGTAAGAAGCGAAGAGCGACGGCACGGCGCGATCCTCCCACGAATCGGAACCCGACCGTCGTCGGCGCTGCGATCACGCGCGCCGTGGGCGGTCGGACGGCGTCGGCCGATACTAGGCTCAGCGGCACCGGCAGCATCCCGCCGGCGTCCACAGGTCCGCGTCCCACAAGGACGCACCCCCACACCAGGAGCTACTCATGGGCGTATTCGCCAGCAACGACGACCCGGGATCCACCGGTCACGAACAGGTCGTGTTCTGCCAGGACAAGCAGTCCGGCCTGAAGGCGATCATCGGGATCTACTCCACCGCGCTCGGCCCCGCGCTCGGCGGCACCCGGTTCTACCCGTACGCGAGCGAGGAGGCCGCCCTCGCCGACGTGCTCGACCTGTCCCGGGGCATGGCGTACAAGAACGCCCTGGCCGGGCTGGACCTCGGCGGCGGCAAGGCGGTCATCTGGGGTGACCCCGAGCGGATCAAGAGCGAGGCGCTGCTGCGCGCCTACGGCCGCTTCGTGGAGTCCCTCGCCGGGCGTTACTACACCGCCTGCGACGTCGGCACCTACGTGGCCGACATGGACGTGATCGCCCGGGAGACGTCGTACGTCACCGGCCGCAGCGTCGAGCACGGCGGCGCCGGCGACTCCTCGGTCCTGACCTCCTGGGGCGTGTTCCAGGGCATGCGGGCCGCCGTCGAGCACGTCTGGGGCACCCCGACCCTCGCCGGCAGGCGGGTCGGCGTGGCCGGCCTGGGCAAGGTCGGCAAGTACCTGGTCGGCCACCTGCTCGACGACGGCGCCGAGGTGGTGGCGACCGACGTCAACCCGAAGGCCCTGGAGTGGGCGCGCAACACCCACCCGCAGGTCGCGCTCGTCGACGACGCCGCCGCGCTGGTCGCCGCCGACATCGACGTGTACGCCCCGTGCGCGCTCGGCGGCGCGCTCAACGACGACACGGTGCCGGCGCTGCGCGCCAAGGTGGTCGCCGGTGCGGCGAACAACCAGCTCGCCCACTCGGGCATCGAGAAGCTGCTGGCCGACCGCGGCATCCTCTACGCCCCGGACTACGTGGTGAACGCCGGCGGCGTGATCCAGGTGGCCGACGAGATCGAGGGCTTCAACTTCGAGCGGGCCAAGCTGCGCGCGACCCGGATCTACGACACCACCCGGGAGATCCTCCAGCTCGCCGACGCCGAGGGCGTGCCCCCGGCGGTGGCGGCCGACCGGCTGGCGGAGCGGCGGATGGCCGATGTCGGCCGGCTGCGCACGATCCACCTGCGATGAGCGTCACGGAGGCGGAGCCGGCCCGGTTCCGCCTCCGGCGCCGCCGCACCGAAGCGCGCCGTTAAGCTGATTTCGTCGGACTTTGTCCGGTGTCACGGGCGCTCCCGGCACCGCTCCTTACCCGGTACAATCGGTGACGGCTGGATGACCGCGACGCGCGGCACCGGTCGACGGTAACCCGAGGTGCCGAACGACGGCATCCCCATGTACCGTAAGAGCTACGAGAGATGCCTGACGTCATCGGGGCCCGCCTTCGGGCTGCCCCGCATTCTGTGCGAGGGGGTCGAGCCATGGGGCGCGGCCGTGCTAAGGCCAAGCAGACGAAGGTGGCGCGGGAGTTGAAGTACCACTCCCCGAACACCGACCTCACCGCCTTGCAGCGCGAGTTGGCGGGTGCTGGTAAGTCTGAGCACAACTTCGACGACGACTACAAAGAGTATGTCGACGACGATGATGAGGATCACGCGGACGAAGACCCGGATCCCTGGGTACGTCCGACCCGCTGACCTCCGGTCGCAGCTGAGCACGCGGTAATCCCCCGCGTGCTCACGCATGTGCCCATCCGAAGCGGCGCCAACACCGACGATCAGGGACCATGCCGTCCCGGAGGCGACTCCGGCTGCTCGGCAGGTCCCTGATCCCGGTGTGGCCCGCCTCAGCGGGGCCGGTTGTTCCAGTTGTAGAACGTCGGGATGTTCTCGAAGTGGTTCCAGGCGCAGACGGCGCTCGCGCCGTCGCCGCCCGCCACCTCCGCCCGCAGCCGCCGCGCGGCCTCGGCCTCATGGAGCAGAGCGGTGAGTCCCGGCGCGGCTTCCCGCACCCGATCGGCGACCTGGCCCGGGGCGGCGTCCACCCCACGCTCAGGCTGCCGGTGACTGGTGGTCTCGGGCATGCTCCAACACTCCCTCCAGTAGGTGGATCTTGCTGTTGCGGCAGTGCGCGGTCTCCGTACCGTCGAAACGCCCCAGCTCGAAGTAGCGGTTGGCGGCGTGGCCGCCGCCGCAGAAACCGAAGTAGGGGCAGGACGAGCGACACGCCTCGACACCGGCGAGGAACTCACCGACCCAGGGCGTCCGGCCCGCGTGGGCGAGGATGTCGGCCAGCGGCGTGGTCAGCACGTTGCCGCTGCTGAAGTCGCCGTACCGGACGTCGGTGAAGCCGGCCAGCTCGGGCGAGAGCACCGTCACCGAGCCGTCGTGGCCGACGGTCGGGATCGGGTCCAGCCGCCGGGGCAGCACGTCGTCGGCGGTGCCGTCCAGCACGGCGGCGGCGTACCGCAACGACCACTCGACCTCGCGCAGGTGGATCCTGGGCTCCCGCCGCCAGGCCGCCACCAGTTCCGCCCAGAACGCGGTCACCGCCCGGGCGTCGTGGGAGTTGTCGCGGAGGTTCACCCCCTCGGTCTCCTCGATGTTGACGCCGAGCACGTCACACCCCAGACCGAGGAAGTAGTCGTACAGCTCGGTGGCGAGGCCCGGTTCCGGGCGGCCCACCACCGCCAGCGCCGAGAACGGCAGCCGGTGCCGGCGCAGCGCCGCCACCCCGCGCACGATCCGGTCGTACGCCGGCCCGCCGGCCCGGGTGATCCGGTCGCCGTTGCGCTCCCGCGGGCCGTCCACGCTCACGCTCACCCGCACCCGGTGCTCGGTGAAGAACGCGCACCACGCGTCGTCGATCAGCGTGGCGTTGGTCTGCACGTGGTGCTCGACCTCGGGCCCGAAGGGCGCGATCAGCGCGGCGAGATGCTCCCGGCCTGCGGCGAGCGGCTCCCCGCCGTGCCACACCACGGAGAAGCGGCCCGCCGCCGCCCACGAATTGACCGACGCGGCCACCGCCTCGGCCACCGGCACCGGCATCCGCCGGTCGACCGCCCGGAACGGCAGGTAGCAGTAGGCGCAGTCCAGGTTGCACAGGGTGGTCGGCTGCATCACGACGTACGAGGGAACGGCGGCCAGGCCGCGCATCCCGCTGAACGACTGTCCCCGAGCAGCCATTGCCCTCCTCCGCGCCTGAAGGGCTGTCGGGGCCCCCGGTGAGGGGTTGCCCGACAGCGTTGAGGGTGCCCCTCAGGCTAGGCGGCGACGGCCACCCGGGTGAAGCCCTGATCAGATGCCCGTACGGTCACCGGAGCGTGATCATCATCCCCGGGTGTGCTGCCCGATCATCTGCACGTTGCCGGAGCCCTCGATGATCTCGCCGGCCTGCCACGCGTCGACGCCGCGGCCGGTCAGCGTGGCCAGCGCGCGGTCCGCGTCCTCGGCGGAGACGATCGCGAACATGCCGACGCCCATGTTGAACGTCGCCTCCATCTCCGGGTCCTCGATCCGCCCCTTGGTCTGGATCAGGTCGAAGATCGGCTGCGGCTTCCAGGTGGACCGGTTGACCACCGCGTCGACGTGCTCGGGAAGCACCCGCACCAGGTTGCCGGGGATGCCGCCGCCCGTGACGTGGGCGATGGAGCGCACCTCGGCCTCGGCGATCAGCTTGAGGCAGTCCTGCGCGTAGATCTTGGTCGGGGTGAGCAGCTCCTCGCCGAGGGTGCGCTGCCGGCCGAAGTCGTCGATCACCACGTCGAGCCGCATCCGGCCGGCGCCCAGCAGCACGTGCCGGACCAGGGAGTAGCCGTTGGAGTGCAGGCCGGAGGAGCGCATCGCGATCACCACGTCGCCCACCTCGACCCGCTCCGGGCTGAGGATGTCGGCCTCCTCCACCACGCCGACGCCGGTGGCGGAGATGTCGTACTCGTCCGGGCGGAGCACGCCGGGGTGCTCGGCGGTCTCGCCGCCCAGCAGGGCGCAGCCCGCGTACCGGCAGCCGTCGGCGATGCCGGCGCCGATCTCGGCGACCTTGTCCGGCACGACCTCGCCGGTGGCGATGTAGTCGAGCAGGAAGAGCGGCTCGGCGCCGCAGGCGACCAGGTCGTCGACGACCATCGCGACGAGGTCGATGCCCACCGTGTCGTGGATGTCCATCTGCTGCGCGATCACCAGCTTGGTGCCGACGCCGTCGGTGGACGAGGCCAGAATGGGGTTCTTGTACTTCTTCGTGTCCAGCCGGAACAGCCCGGCGAAGCCACCCAGGTCGCCCATCACCTCCGGGCGCCGGGTCTGCTTCACCTTCGACTTCAGCAGCTCGACCGCCCGGTCGCCCGCCTCGATCGAGACCCCGGCGTCCGCGTACGAGACCGACCTCTTGCGCGCCGGCCGGCCGGTGCCGGCCGTCCAGGGCTGACGGTCGCCGCCGGCGCCGGTCGGGCTGCTTCCTGCGCCGCTGCGCTCGGACACGTGCGTCACGGTTCTCCCCTTTGTGGTTCTGGCGCCGCGCCGGCGGTGACCGGCCGCGCCGGGTGGTGCTACGGGCGGTGTGTGGTCGCGCCGCCCGGAGTGGCGACGAGCGGAGGGGTGGTGTGCTCGGGGGCGTCGGGCGCCGCGGTGACGCGCCGGCCCACCCCCTCGAGCACGTGCTTGCCGATCAGGTTGCCGGCGGGCAGGTCGATCGGGTACTCCCCGTCGAAGCACGCGCGGCACAGCCGGGTCTTCGGCTGCTCGGTGGCGGCGATCAGACCCGGGAGCGAGACGTAGCCCAGCGTGTCCGCGCCGATCGACCGCCGGATGCCCTCGTTGTCCAGCCCGTTGGCCAGCAACTCGGCGCGGGTGGCGAAGTCGATGCCGTAGAAGCAGGGCCAGCGGACCGGCGGCGAGGAGATGCGCACGTGCACCTCCAGCGCGCCGGCCTCGCGCAGCATCCGCACGATCGCCCGCTGCGTGTTGCCGCGCACGATCGAGTCGTCGACCACGACCAGCCGCTTGCCCCGGACGTTCTCCCGCAGCGGGTTGAGCTTGAGCCGGATGCCGAGCTGGCGCAGGGTCTGCGACGGCTGGATGAAGGTCCGCCCGACGTACGGGTTCTTCATCAGGCCGGCGCCGTAGGTGATCCCGGACTCCTCGGCGTAGCCGATGGCGGCCGGAGTGCCGGACTCCGGCACCGGGATGACCAGGTCGGCCTCGACCGGGTGCTCCTTGGCCAGCTGACGGCCGATCTGCACCCGGGCGGCGTGCACGTTGCGGCCGGCGATCGTGGCGTCCGGACGGGCGATGTAGACGTACTCGAAGAGGCAGCCCTTGGGCTCCGGGGCGGCGAACCGGCTGGAACGCAGGCCGTCCTCGTCGATCGCGATCAGCTCGCCGGGCTCGACCTCGCGGACCACGCTCGCCCCGACGATGTCCAGGGCGGCGGTCTCGCTCGCCACCACCCAACCGCGCTCCAGCCGGCCCAGCACCAGCGGGCGTACGCCGTGCGGGTCGCGGGCCGCGTAGAGGGTCGACTCGTCCATGAAGACGAAGCTGAACGCGCCGCGCAGCTGCGGCAGCACCTCCAGCGCGGCCGCCTCCACCGACAGGTCGGGGCGACTGGCCAGCAGCATCGTCACCAGGGAGGTGTCGTTGGTCGAGCCGTCGGCGACCAGGCCCCGCTCGGTCACCTCGCGCTGGAGGTCGGCCGTGTTGACCAGGTTGCCGTTGTGCGCCAGCGCGATCGTGGTGCCGGAGCTGGTGGACCGGATGGTCGGCTGGGCATTCTCCCAGGTCGAACCGCCGGTGGTGGAGTAGCGGGCGTGGCCGATCGCCACGTGCCCGCGCAGACTGGCCAGGGTCGGCTCGTCGAAGACCTGGGCGACCAGGCCGAGGTCCTTGTAGACCACGACGCCGGAGCCGTCGCTCACGGCGATGCCGGCGGCCTCCTGGCCGCGGTGCTGGAGGGCGTATAGCCCGAAGTAGGTGAGGTTGGCGACCTCCTCCCCGGGCGCCCAGACACCGAAGACGCCACACGCGTCCTGGGGGCCTGGTCGTTGGGGATCAAGGTCGTGGCTCAGCCGGCCGTCGCCTCGGGGCACCTGCGCTCCCTCATGCTGGTCTGGACCGGCCTGGCGAACCACGCGGGGGGCGGGATTCGCGCTCCTCGGCCGGGACCACTGTCGTCGCCTGACAGTGTACGCGAATCCGTGTCGACACAGAAAGTCACGATATGGCTCCCGAGCGTCACCGGTCGGCCACACATCGTCGCAGCTAGAGGGGCAGGTGCTCGGAGAGGTCCGCCCGGATTCCGCTCACCCGCACGCGACCCTGGGTGATCGCCTCGGCCCAGTCGAGCCGTCCGGTCGCCACCGCCAGCCAGGTCGCCGGATCCATCTCCACGACGTTCGGCGGGGTGCCGCGGGTGTGTCGAGGCCCGGGAATGCACTGAACTGCGCCGTAAGGTGGGACACGCACCTCCACCGATCGGCCGGGGGCGCGCTCCGCGAGGGCGGTCAACAGGGCACGGACCGCCTCTCGGAGGACCGGTCGTTCGGGCGTACGCCCCTCGTCGAGCGCCGACAACGCCGCCGCGACCGCGGCGGACTTTATGTGCGGAGAGGACACGACGGGACGATACGACTCGAACGCAGTGCGTCACACGCTGGCCCTGGGTCGCGCTGATCCGGTCAGACAAGGCATAGTTGCCGACGGCGTATTCGTACCGTGATGATCCCCGGCCCGGCGCCCCGCCGGCCGAGGGAAGTCAGTCCGGAAGGCGGTGGACGTGTCAACACACCGACGTGCCTGGAAGCAGCGGGCCGGTGTGGTCGTGGCGCTGGTTGTCGGCGCTCTGCTCGCTGTCCCCGCCACACCAGCCCTGGCCGCCCCACCGAGCGTGCAGATCGGCACGTCTCCCTCGACGCTGAATGCCGGAGACCGGATAAGCCTGTCCTTCGTCGTGGCGAACAACAACGCCAGGCCGCCGGTGGGCAACGGTTCCGACTCCGCCGAGATCAAGGTCACCACATCCGGCACGGTCAGGTGCGACGGCCGCTGCGAATTCACCGAGAAGATCGACGGCGGCGGCAACAAGTCCCTGACCGTCACGCTGCTGGCGGACAACGTCGCCGCGGGCCAGACGAAGTCCGGCAGCGTCCAGATCAGTGCCGCCATCAACGGCGAGTCCGGCAACGCGGACCGGAGTTTCACGGTGCGCGGCCCGCAGGAGGCCCAGACCGTCCGGTCGGTCTCCGGCAAGGTGGTCGCCCAGGCGAACGGCAAGGCCGTGCCGAACGCCGTGGTGATGCTCAAGGACGGCGCCGGCAATACGCGGGACACGGTCAGCGACGACAGCGGCAACTTCCGCTTCACGGGCACCACCGAGAAGCCGATCGCGCCGGGCCGGCTCGCCGTCGGCGCCAACGTCGGTGAGGTGTACGCCACAAAGAGCTTCGACGCGAGCGCGGGCCAGAGCATCACCGGCCAGCGCATCGCCCTGGCGATCAAGGTCGAGACGACCCCGAGCGCCACCCCCTCGGCCACCGACGAGCCGCTCCCCACGGACGAGGCCCTCGACGAGACCCCCGGGGAGGAAACCGAGGCGAGCCCTGGCGCGGCGGCCAACGCCAGCAACGAGGACTCGGGCGGCATGGGCTCCTGGCTGATCATCCTGCTCGGCGGCCTGCTCGTCGCCGCGGGCGTCGGCACCATCGTGCTGCTCTGGATGCGACGCAAGGACAACGGCGACGAGGGCGACGACGTCTCGGCGGGCGCCGCTGCGGCAGGCGCGGTCCCGGCGGCGCGCGGGGCGTACCGGGGCGCGGGCGCGGACGACCAGACCCGGGTGGTCAACCGAGCCGGTGCCGGGCCGGACCCGACGATGGTCGGCGGCACCTCGCTCAGCGACGCCCCGACGATGATGCACCGCCCCGTGGTCGACGACGTGCCGCCGGACCCGTACGGCGCACCCCCGCAGCCCTACGGCGCGGCAGACGCAGGGCAGGGCTGGGCCGGCAACGGCTACGGCGACGAGTCCGCCGGCTCGGGCGGCTACGGTGCCGGCGGCTACGGCAACGCCCCCGCCTCCGGTGGCGGCTACGGCAACGCCCCCGCCTCCGGTGGCGGCTACGGCAACGCCCCCGCCTCCGGTGGCGGCTACGGCAACGCGCCGTCCTCCGGCGGCGGCTACGGCAACGCCCCCGCCTCGGGCGGCGGCTACGGCGGCCACGACTACGGCGCTCCGGCGGGTGCCGCGGGTGCCGGCGGCTACTCGGCGGGAGCCGGAGGCGGCCGGGGCTACGGCGACCGCTACGACGAGCCCACCGGCCGCTACACCGGCGAGCCCACCCAGTACCCGGCCCCGGCCGACCCCTACGCGACGGGCGTCTACCAGCCGGAGCAGGGCCAGGGCTACGGCCGGTCCGAGACCGCGCCGTACGGGCGGGGCGGCGAGCCGACCGGCGGCTTCGACCAGCGCGGCGGCTACGACGACCCGGGCTACGGCCAGCAGGGCGGCTACGGCCAGGAGCCCTCACCGCAGCGCGGCGGCTACGGCCAGGAGCCCCCGCAGCAGCGCGGCGGCTACGGCCAGGGCGGCTACGACCAGCCCACCTCGTACGACCAGGGTGGCTACGGCCAGCAGGGTGGCTACGGCCAGGAGCCCCCGCAGCAGCGCGGCGGTGGCTACGACGACCGCGGCTACGGCCAGGGCGGCTACGGCCAGCAGGGCGGCGGCTACGACGACCCGCAGGCCGGGCGCGGCCGCCCGGACGGCCCGCCGCAGCAGGACCGGGGCGGTCGCCGGCTGGACTGGCTGGACGACTGACCGCACGGGCACAGCC
>NZ_JBFAVI010000014.1:0-74842 GCF_040679695.1 Micromonospora sp. NPDC052213 | reverse complement strand
CTCCTAAAACGCCGGCGGGCGGCTCCCCGTGGGGGGCCTCCGGCCGGCTATGTCGTGGGTTTGCGGATTCAGTTCGCCATCAGATCGGCGCCACGCCAGCTGAACTCCGGGTCCGTCGCGTACCGCACGGTGATCTTCACGAGATCCTCCGCGTACTTGTTCGCGTGGTGCCCACAGAACACCAGCTCGCTCCCACCCGCCAGAGTGATCCGGAGCTTGCCGGCAGCATTGCAGCGGTCGCACCGTTCATCGGCGGCTGGGGGAGCCACCGTCTCGGGCGGCGGCGTGAGGGTCGGGGTCATCGCCTTCCTCCTCTGGTCGTCACCGATGAACAATCTCTTCGGTCGTTGCTCACCTATCGTGCAACACCCTGTCCCGGCGCTGCCTTCCCTGTGTGCCCGCGGGGGACCGAGGTCACACATGGCAGGGACAGTGTGCCGTGCACCAAGGGTGCCACGTCAACGATCACAATCGTGCAACCGAACGATCACCTTCCGACGTTGCACGTCAGGTGATCAAAACGACACGTTCGGTTGACGATCGCGATCAGTCCAGGTAATCCCGCAGCACCTGCGAACGCGACGGGTGGCGCAGCTTGGACATGGTCTTGGACTCGATCTGCCGGATGCGCTCCCGGGTCACGCCGTAGACCTGGCCGATCTCGTCGAGCGTGCGCGGCTGGCCGTCGGTCAGGCCGAAGCGCAGGCGTACCACACCCGCCTCACGCTCGGACAACGTCTGCAGCACCTGCTGGAGCTGATCCTGCAGCAGCGAGAACGACACCGCGTCGACCGCGACCACGGCCTCGGAGTCCTCGATGAAGTCACCGAGCTGGCTGTCGCCCTCGTCGCCGATCGTCTGGTCCAGCGAGATGGGCTCCCGGGCGTACTGCTGGATCTCCAGCACCTTCTCCGGTGTGATGTCCATCTCCTTGGCCAGCTCCTCCGGGGTGGGCTCGCGGCCCAGGTCCTGGAGCAGCTCGCGCTGGATGCGGCCGAGCTTGTTGATCACTTCGACCATGTGCACCGGGATGCGGATGGTGCGGGCCTGGTCGGCCATCGCGCGGGTGATCGCCTGCCGGATCCACCAGGTGGCGTAGGTGGAGAACTTGTAGCCCTTGGTGTAGTCGAACTTCTCGACCGCGCGGATCAGGCCGAGGTTGCCCTCCTGGATGAGGTCGAGGAAGGCCATGCCGCGACCCGTGTAGCGCTTGGCCAGCGAGACGACCAGCCGGAGGTTGGCCTCCAGCAGGTGGTTCTTGGCGCGCTCGCCGTCGCGGGAGATCCAGAGCAGATCCCGCTGCATGTCGCGGGTGAGCTTCTCCTCGCCCTCCTCGGCCGCGCGCAGCCGCTCGGCGGCGTAGAGCCCGGCCTCGATCCGCTTGGCCAGCTCCACCTCCTGCTCGGCGTTGAGCAGCGGGACCTTGCCGATCTGCTTCAGGTAGGCCCGGACCGAGTCGGCCGAGGCGGTCAGCTCGGCGTCGCGGCGCGCCTGCTTGAGCGCCTCCGACTCCTCGTCGTCCCACTCGAAGTCGTTGTCGCTGGCCGAGTTGGCGGCGTCGGTCTCGGCGGCCTGGGTCAGCTCGGCCGGCTCCTCGACCACCACGTCCTCGATCTCGGCGGCCAACTCCTCCGGGTCGATGTCGCCCTCGGCGCCCTCGCCCTTGGCCTTGCCGCCGGCCTTGGCCGGCTTGGCGCCGGCCGCCGCGGCGACGGTGGCCTTGGTGGCCCGGGTGGACCGGGTCGACTTCGCGGGCGCCGCGGCCTTGGCGGCCACCTCGGCGGTGGTGCCGGCGGCCTTGCGGGCGGCGACCTTGCGCGGGGCGGACGCGGGGGCCTCGTCGGCGGCGGGCGCCTGCTTGGGGGCGGGCGCCGCGGCCTTCTTGGTCGTCTTGGCGGTGGTGGCCCGGGACGCCGGGGTGGCCGAGCGGGCGGCGGCGACGCGGCGGCGGGTGCTCGCCGAGCCGTCGACCACCACGGTCACTCCCGCCTCGGAGAGCGCCCGCAGGATCTTCTTGGCCTGGGCCGGAGTCACCTCGGCGGACTCGACGGTGCGCGCGAGCTGGGCCGACGTGAGCTGGCCGCCGGCGCTCTGCGCGTGGGCGATCAGGGTGTCGGTGAGCGAGCGAACGTCGGCGCCGGTCTGGCGGGGTTCTGTCACGAATGACCTTCCGGAGGCGAAGAGCGAGCACGGCCGGGTCGTCCGACGCAGAGCGGTGCACCTTGCCGGGCGATGTGGTTGAAGGACCCCCGTGTCCCGGGCCGGCCGGTCGTTGGCGGTCCGTCGCAGCGTGGGCAGGGGTGAATTGTAACGCCGTCTGCGGCGATCATCCGTCGCCGCACGGTGGACCGGCGGCGGGGACCGCCGATTCGACGCAGATGTGGACTTTGTAAGGATGGTACCGCGCGTGACCCGGAACACCCCGGCCGTGCGGGAAGGGGACGAAACGATGGACCGCTCGGCGCCTGCGGAGCTGCTGGAGATCGCGATCGAGGTGGCCCGCGAGGCGGCGGCGACCGCGTACCGGATGCGGGTCGAGGGCGTCTCGGTGGCCGCGACCAAGAGCACGGTCACCGACGTGGTGACCGCCGCCGACCGGGCGGTCGAGCGGCAGGTGGTCGACGCGCTGCGCCGGCTGCGCCCGGGTGACGCCGTGCTCGGCGAGGAGTACGGGGCGGGGGAGACCGGCCCGACCGGCCCCGGCGGGGTGCGCTGGATCATCGACCCGATCGACGGCACGGTCAACTACCTGTACGGGATCCCGCACTGCGCGGTCTCGCTCGCCGCCGAGGTCGACGGCGAGGTGGTGGCCGGGGTGGTGCGCAACGTCAACACCGGCGAGGAGTGGACCGCCACCGCCGGCGGTGGCGCCTGGCGCGACGGCGAGCGGCTGCGCTGCTCCACCGAGACCGACCTCGGCCAGGCGCTGGTCGCCACGGGGTTCGGCTACGACCCGGCGCGCCGGGCGCACCAGGCCCGGGTGGTCGCCGAGCTGATCCCGCACGTCCGCGACATCCGCCGGCTCGGCGCCGCCGCGCTGGACCTCTGCCTGGCGGCGGAGGGGCGGGTGGACGCCTACTACGAGAAGGGGCTGGCCGCCTGGGACCAGGCCGCCGGGGCCCTCGTGGCCACCGAGGCAGGGCTGCTGGTGGCCGGGCTGGGCGGGCTGCCGGCCGGTCCGGACCTGGTGATCGCCGCCCCGTCGGCCCTGTTCAAGCCCCTGCACGACCGCCTCGCCGACCTGGACGCCTCCGGCGGCCCGTGACGGACGCCTCCGGCGGCCCGGGACCGGCGATCCGCGTCGTGGGCCGGTCGGATCCCCGCCTGCGAAGCTCGCGCCTCCGGCTTGCCCGGGCACGGCTCCGGCGGCGACGCTGGCCGGCATGGCCCCCACGTGCCGGGTACGGCCCTCACGCGGCCGGGTGTGGCCCTCACGTGGCCGGTACGGCTCCCGCGTCGTGTGGGCGTGGTGAGCGCCCCGGCCGGGCCGGGGCGCGGCACCGTGCGTCAGTCGTCCTCGCGTGTGGGGCAGGAGCCCGCCGGGGCGACCGGCGCGCCGAGGTCGCCCAGGGACTGGTTGACCTCGGTGGTGGTGGCGAGCTGCTGGAAGTCGCTGCCCAGCACCACGTCGACGACGTCGTCGGTGCGCTTGGCGTCGTACTCGTACTCGGCGTTGTCGAGGAAGTACGCCCGCAGCAGGTGCGCCGAGCCGACGGCCTTCGGGCCGTAGCGCAGCACCGCGATGTCGTCGATCTGCTTCTTCTCGTCGCCGGTCTTCTTGACCTGGAACTTCCGGTTGCGGAAGTCGTCGGCGATGGCGCTGGCCAGGCCGATCCGGTCCGTGCCGTTCAGCACGTTGATCTTGACGTCCTTGGGCTCGCGCAGGGTCACGTCGGCCATCGGCCAGCCCTCCGGGCAGCCGCCGGCGAGGCCGCCGTCGCTCTGGGTGTCGCGGACCATGGCGACCACAACGAAGACCAGGGCCAGCACCGCCAGCAGGCCGACGACAACGAGTGCTCGCACTCGCGCAAAGCTCATCAGGGCGCTCCCCGGACAGAGGTGGGTGGCGGCGGCCGCCGGCGGTCGGGCCGCCCCGCCGGCCGTCGAGTACGCCGCTGAGGTTAACGGTTGTCCGGCCGTCGCGTGGAAACAGTCCGACATGCCGGCGCGCCATCCGGGAACCGGGTACTACTACCCCTATCTTCGTGTCGCCTGAGTCACATTGGGAACAACTTCGCGTGCGGGGGCGTACATCTCAGCCACGAGGGCGGTATACATGCCTCGCCCAAAGGGGGGGTAAGGTTCCGCGCTCGCTGGGGGTTCCTCCGGAGGTCTCCGTCCGTGCTGTCTTCGGGTCGGGTGACCGACACAAGTGGTGGCCGGCCAGCGGAACCGAAACAGCGTCGTCCGGCGTTACAACCGGAAGCGACAACATCGATATGGGAGAGTGAAACCGATGGCCACCGACTACGACGCTCCGCGTCGCGACGAGGTCGACCTCGGCGAGGACAGCCTGGAAGAGCTCAAGGCCCGACGCGTCGACTCACAGTCGGGCGCCGTGGACGTCGACGAGGCCGAGGTGGCCGAGAGCTTCGAGCTGCCCGGCGCCGACCTGGCCGACGAGGAACTCACGGTCAAGGTGCTTCCGATGCAGCAGGACGAGTTCCGCTGCGCCCGCTGCTTCCTCGTGCACCACCGCAGCCAGTTGGCGGTCGAGCGCAACGGCGAGCTGATCTGCCGCGAGTGCGTCTGACACGACGCGCCTCCACCAGC
Source organism: Micromonospora sp. NPDC052213 (assembly GCF_040679695.1). NCBI lineage: Bacteria > Bacillati > Actinomycetota > Actinomycetes > Micromonosporales > Micromonosporaceae > Micromonospora > Micromonospora sp. NPDC052213. The sequence continues at coordinate 70,069 of NZ_JBFAVI010000014.1, read as the reverse complement.
GGCGGCTCCCTCGTGGGGCCGCCGCTGCCCGAGTTGCCGTGCGACGCGGCGGGGGACCTGCTTCACTCGTGACGGGTGCCGCCACGCCGGCGACAGTCCATTCGGGAGGTCGGACCCATGAGCGAGCGGAGCGAGCCCCGCGGCACGCGCGGCGCGGACCGGACCCGCGTCGAGGGCGCACGCGACGGCGGCCCGGACGGGAGCCGGGGCGACGCCGTGCCCGGCGCGGACGTCCTGCCCGGCTCGGACACCGTGCCCGGCGCGGACGACGAGCTGGGCGCGACCGTCGCGGCCCTGACCGCCGACGACGTCGCACCGGCCCGCCGGCGGCAACTGCTCGGCCGGCTCGTCGGGCAGGCGCGGGCGCGCGGGCTGGGCGACCTGTTCAAGCCGAAGACCGCCGTCCGGTGGATGGTCGACACGGTCGCCGAGATCGCCCCGCACGTGCCCGTGCGGGACCTGGCCACCCTGCGTCGCCACTTCGACGGCCTGGACGGCGAGGCGCTGGCCGAGCGGCTGGTGCGCAACGCCGCGCGGACGACGGCGGGGATCGGTGCCGCCGGCGGCGGAGTCGCCGCGGTCGAGTGGGCCGTCACCCCGACCCTGCTCTCCGCGCCGGTCCTGCTCGCCGCCGAGACGGTCGCCGTGGTGGCCGTCGAGCTCAAGCTGATCGGCGAGCTGCACGAGGTCTACGGGGCGCCGCTGGCGCCCGGCGGCACCCAGCGGGCGGTCTCGCTGGTGCAGTCCTGGGCCGGCCAGCGCGGGATCAACCCGATGATGCCCGGCGTCGGGGTGGGCGCGGTGCTCGGCACCGCCGCCCGCAAGGAGCTGCGGGACATGCTGCTCAAGCGCTTCGGCCGCAACCTGACCACGCTCGGCCCCTTCCTCACCGGGGCGGCGGTGGCGAGCTACCTCAACCGCCGGGCCACCCGGACGATGGCCGACGAGCTCCGCAGGGACCTGCGTCGCAGGAGCCCCACCCTCCCCGGCGGCCCGTCGGCCCTGCCCGGCCCCGCCTGACGCCCTGCCAGCGCCGGGGAAGGACGTGGGAGGGCCAGGACCGGGGGCCGAAGGCCAGGCCGGGAGACGGGCGCGGGACAGCCGGGCGGCGGGACGGGTGGCTCAGGAACGAGCGGCGTCGCGGGCGGCGAGGACCGCCTCGGCCAGCTCGACCGGGTGGCGGGTGCTGACCACCCAGAACGGGGTGGGGTCGGCCGGGTCGTCGAGGACCACCTGGACGGCGCCCGGGACCCACGGCCGCTGCACCACGAACGCCAGCGGGTCGGCCCCGACCCCGAGCACCTCACGCCGGCCGGCGGCGTCCAGCGGGACGACGTCGGCGACGAACCGGACGGGCAGCCGGGCGTCGTCCACCCGCAGCTCGCCGTCGCGTACCGCGATCCGGATGCGGCCCAGCCAGGCCAGGCCGGCGGCGGTCGCCGGCAGCAGCACCGCGAACGGCAGCCACGCACGCACGCCGGGGGCGCCCATCCACAGCTCCACGGCCAGCAGCGCGGCCGCGGCCAGCCCGCCCAGCCACAGCCACCAGGGCAGGCCGAGCCGCTCGGTGTGTTCCGGGGGCGCCGCGGCGGGCGACGCCGGGGACGGCGAGGATGGCGACAGGCTCACTCCTGCCAGGGTACGGCGCACGGCAGCCGGCGGAACCGGCAGGATGTCAGGGTCACCCCACGAACCGGACGGAAGAGGGGAACCGTGACCGACGTCGTACCCGTGCCCGTACGGCAGCTCGACCCGGAGCTGCCGCTGCCGGCGTACGCCCATCCCGGTGACGCCGGGGCCGACCTGGTGGCGGCCGCGGACGTCGAGCTGCCACCCGGCGGTCGGGCCCTGGTCCCGACCGGGGTGGCGATCGCGTTGCCCGAGGGGTACGTGGGCCTGGTCCACCCCCGATCGGGGCTCGCGGCCAGACTCGGCGTGACGGTGCTCAACGCGCCCGGTACGGTCGACGCCGGCTATCGGGGTGAGATCCTGGTCAACCTGATCAATCATGATCGGGAGGCGCCGGCGAAGATCTCCCGTGGCGATCGGATCGCCCAGCTCGTTGTCCAGCGGGTGGCGCGGGCCGATTTCCAGCCGGTGGCCGAGCTGCCCACGTCCCGGCGCGGGACCGGCGGGCACGGCTCCACCGGCGGACACGCCGGCCTGGTGCCGTCCCCGGCGGCCCTCCGGGCGCCGGGCGGGCCGGCCGGGCGGCCGGACGAGCGGGACCGGGCAGGCGGACGGACGGAAGAGGTGGCAGGGTGAGTGCGAACAGCGGAGGGTTGGCGCAGTGATCTTCTCCCGTAAGCGGGACGATGCCCGACGGAACGCCCGTGACGAGCGGACGACCGAGGTCCTCGACTCCACCGAGTCGGCCCCGGCGGCCCTGGCACGCGGCCCGTACGACGTCTCGGAGGCGCCCGCCGGGGTGCAGCGGCTCGACCTGGGCAGCCTGCAGATCCCCGCGGTGCGCGACGTCGAGGTGCGGGTGCAGGCGGACCCGGAGGGCGTGATCCAGCAGGTCGTGCTGGTGCACGGCCAGAACGCGCTCCAGCTCGGCGTCTTCGCCGCGCCGCGCTCCGAGGGCATCTGGGACGAGGTGCGCGAGGAGATCCGCCAGTCGCTGTTCAACGACGGCGCGGCGGCCCAGGAGGTCGAGGGCGAGTACGGCACCGAGCTGCACGCCCGGGTGCGCACCCAGGACGGGATCACCGACCTGCGGTTCGTCGGCATCGACGGGCCGCGCTGGATGGTCCGCGGCGTCTACCAGGGCGAGGCGGCGACCAACCCGGCCGCCGCCGGCCCGCTCGCCGAGTGCCTCGACGGCCTGGTGGTCGACCGGGGGCAGGAGGCGAAGCCGGTGCGCGAGCCGCTGCCGCTGCGGCTGCCCCGCGACGTCGCCGACCAGGCCGGTGCCGGGGCGCCGGCCGGCGGCAACCCCGCTCCGGGGCCGCGCGAGGCCTGACCGCCCGTCACCGGCGCCGCCAGGACCGGGCCCGTCGGCGTACGCTGGCGGCACGGTCCCGGCGTCGCCGGGTGCCGGGCCCGTGCCGGCAGCGCCGGCCAGCGTGGAGAGGGTGACGCGGAGGTCATGTCGACCGACGAGGACCGGGGCTCGCTGCGCCGCATGCTGCGACGGCTCACCGCGAGCGAGGCGGAGATCGAGGCGCAGGAGCTGCGCCGGGAGTGCGCCGAGCACGGCGGTGTGCCGGTCGGGGAGTGCCTGCGTGGCCAGGTGGTGTCGGTCGCCGGCCGGCTCCGCACGGTGGTCTACACCCCGCGGACCAACCTGCCCACGCTGGAGGCGGACCTCTACGACGGCAGCGACGTGGTGACCCTGGTGTGGCTGGGCCGGCGGCACATCGCCGGCATCGAGCCGGGCCGGCACCTGACCGCCCGTGGGCGGGTGGCGGTGCGTGACGACCGCAAGGTGATCTACAACCCGTACTACGAGCTGGAACCGCCGAAGTGACCCGGTGGCCGCGGCGGACGGAAGGCGTGCGATGACGACGGGACAGCACCGGGCGGCGCAGCCGGAGAGCGGTCCGGAGGACGAGGAGCAGCTGCCGACCCTCGCCGAGCAGATGGCCGACCAACTCGGCGGCTGGCGGGGCCTGGTCGAGTCCAGCATCCCGGTGGTCGTCTTCGTGGTGGCCAACGTCGTCGGTGAGCTGCGGCCCGCCGTGATCGCCTCGGTGGCGGTGGCGCTGGTGATCGCCGGGCTCCGGCTGGCCCAGCGGCGGCCCGTCCGGCACGCGGTCAACGGCTTGTTCGGCGTCGCCATCGGCGCCGCGATCGCCTGGCGCACCGGCGACGAACGCGACTTCTACCTCCCCGGCATCCTCTACGGCATCGGCTACGGGCTGGCCCTGCTGGTCTCGGCGGCCGTCCGGCAGCCCCTGGTGGGGTGGATCTGGTCGGTGCTGGTGGCCAAGGGGCGCTCCGAGTGGCGCGACGACCCGCGCCTGGTGCGGACGTTCACCGGGCTGACCGTGCTCTGGGGCGTCGTCTGGCTGGCCAAGGTCGGCGTGCAGGCGGCGCTCTACCTCGCCGCCCGCCACTTCGACGACGCCGGCAACGAGGCCGCCGCGGCCAACATGGAGACGGCGCTCGGCGTCGCCCGGCTGGCGCTCGGCTACCCGCCGTACGCGTTGCTGCTGCTCATCACGGTCTGGACGGTCCGCCGGGTGACCCGGGAGCCCCGGCCCGCCCCGCTGCCCGGCTGACGGGCGCGCTCGGTCCGCACCCGCACCCCCGCCAGGCGGCACGGCGGCGCGGCGGCCGAGTGCGGCGGGCGACGGCCGGGCGCGGCACGGTGGCCCGGGTGGAGGAGCCCCGCGAGCGGGTGCTCGCCGCCGCGCCGTCAGCGCTGCTCGCGGGTCCGCTCCACGCTGTCCGGCCCGAGCACCACCGCGCGGACCGCGTCCTCGACCTCGGCGGTGCAGACGAAGATCAGCTCGTCGCCGGCCTCCAGCGGGTCGTCCGGGCTGGGCACCAGCACCCGCTTGCCGCGCAGGATCGCCACCAGCGCGGAGTCGCGCGGCAGCGGCACCGCGTGCAGCGGCTGCCCGACGTACGGCGCGGTCGGCGGCAGGGTGATCTCGACGAGGTTCGCCTCGCCCTGCCGGAAGGTCATCAGCCGGACCAGGTCGCCGACGGTGACCGCCTCCTCGACCAGGGCGGCCATCACCCGCGGCTTGCTCACCGCGACGTCGACGCCCCACTGCTCGGTGAAGAGCCACTCGTTCTCGGCCCGGTTCACCCGGGCCACCACCCGGGGCACCGCGAACTCGGTCTTGGCCAGCAGCGAGACCACCAGGTTGACCTTGTCGTCCCCGGTGGCCGCGACCACCACGTCGCAGCCGGCGACGTTGGCCTCCTCCAGGCTGGTCAGCTCGCACGCGTCGGCCAGCACCCACTCGGCGGCGGGCACCCGGTCGGGCCGGAGCATCTTGGGCTGGCGCTCGATCAACATCACCTGGTGGCCGTTGTCGATCAGCTCCTGGGCGATCGAGCGGCCCACGTTGCCGGCGCCGGCGATGGCGATGCGCATGGCTCAGAGCCCTCCTTCCGGCGGCGCCGCCGCCACCGACGTGACCGTCCCGGCGATGTCGTCGGTGACCAGCATGAAGAGCTGGTCACCCTCCTGGACGACGGTGGACACGGTCGGCAGCGTGCCGATGCCGAAGCGGATCAGGTACGCCACCCGGGCCCCCGTCGCCTCCTCCAGGGCGAGCACCGACCGGCCGATCCAGTCCTTGTGCACGGGCACCTCGACGATCGACACCGTGCTCGTCGGGTCGCGGAAGATCTCCACGTTCCCCTCGGGCACCAGGTGCCGCAGCATCCGGTCGGCGGTCCACCGGACCGTGGCCACGGTGGGGATGCCGAGCCGCTCGTAGACCTGCGCCCGGCGCTGGTCGTAGATCCGGGCCGCGACCCGGGAGACGCCGAACGTCTCGCGGGCCAGCCGGGCCGAGATGATGTTGGAGTTGTCGCCGCTGGAGACCGCCGCGAAGGCGTCCGCGCGCTCGATGCCGGCCTGCCGGAGCACCTCGCCGTCGAAACCGGCGCCGGTGACGGTGATCCCGGCGAACTCGGGGCCGAGCCGGCGGAAGGCGTCGGAGTCCTGGTCGATGACCGCGACCGAGTGGCCCCGGGACTCCAGGCTGTGGGCGAGGGTCGAGCCGACCCGGCCACAACCCATGATCACGACATGCACCGCGTCCCTCCTCAAGGTGCGCAACCGCCCGACCGGGTGAGCGTGTCGTCTGCGAGCCTGCCACGTTCCCGGCGGGGGCGGGGACCGACGGTACTCCGCCGGTTCACCGCCCCGTGCTCGGCCACCCCGCGCCGCCCGCCCGGGTCGTCGTACTCTTGGCGGTTGTGGCCAGACCCACCTCGCTGCTGAAGCGGTTGCTCCTCGGTCGACCGTTCCGGTCCGACCGGCTCAAGCACACGCTGCTGCCCAAGCGCATCGCGCTGCCCGTCTTCGCGTCCGACGCGCTCTCCAGCGTCGCGTACGCGCCGGACGAGATCCTGCTGACCCTCTCCATCGCCGGCGCCTCGGCGTACCTCTTCTCGCCGTGGATCGCCCTGGCCGTCGTGGTGGTGATGCTCACCGTCGTCGCCAGCTACCGGCAGAACGTGCACGCCTACCCCTCCGGCGGCGGCGACTACGAGGTGGCCACGGTGAACCTCGGCCCCCGAGCGGGCGTCGCGGTGGCCAGCGCGCTGCTGGTCGACTACGTGCTCACGGTCGCCGTCTCGGTCTCCTCCGGGGTGGCCAACCTGGGCTCGGTGGTGCCGTTCGTGGCCACCCACAAGGTGCTGATCGCGGTCACCGCGGTGGTGCTGCTCACCGCGGTCAACCTGCGCGGCCTGCGGGAGTCCGGCACGGCCTTCGCGATCCCCACCTACGGCTTCATCATCGTGATGGTCGGGATGCTGCTCACCGGGCTGGTCCGGGTCTTCGTGCTCGGTGACGACCTGCGGGCGCCCAGCGCCGGCCTGGAGATCCAGGCCGAGCACAGCGTCACCGGCTTCGCCCTGGTCTTCCTGCTGCTGCGCACCTTCTCCTCGGGCTGCGCGGCGCTGACCGGCGTGGAGGCGATCTCCAACGGGGTGCCGGCGTTCAAGGCGCCCAAGAGCCGCAACGCGGCCACCACGCTGCTGCTGCTCGGCACCATCTCGGTGGCGATGCTGGTCGGCATCATCTGGCTGTCCAAGCTCACCGGCCTGCAGTTCGTCGAGGACCCGGAGCTGCAGATCGTCTCCGGCCCCGAGGGGTACGTGCAGAAGACCGTCACCGCCCAGCTCGGGGAGACGGTCTTCGGCTCCGGCTCGGTGCTGCTCTTCGTGGTCGCCGGGGTCACCGCGCTGATCCTCTTCCTGGCCGCGAACACCGCGTTCAACGGCTTCCCGGTGCTCGGCTCGATCCTCGCCCAGGACCGCTACCTGCCCCGGCAGCTGCACACCCGCGGCGACCGGCTGGCCTTCTCCAACGGCATCCTCTTCCTGGCCGTCGCCGCGATCGTGCTGATCGTCGGCTTCCAGGCCGAGGTGACCCGGCTCATCCAGCTCTACATCGTCGGCGTGTTCGTCTCCTTCACCCTCTCCCAGGCCGGCATGATCCGGCACTGGAACCGGCACCTGCGGACCGTGCGGGACCCGCAGGCGCGCCGGCGGATGCTCCGGTCCCGGGCGATCAACGCCTTCGGCATGGCGATGACCGGCACCGTGCTGGTCATCGTGCTGGTCACGAAGTTCCTGCTCGGCGCGTGGATCGCCATCGCCGCCATGGCGATGATCTACGTGCTGATGCTGGCCATCCGCCGGCACTACGACCGGGTCGCCACGGAGCTGACCCCGCCGGACGAGGGCCGCGCCGTGCTGCCCGCCCGCAACCACGCCGTCGTGCTGGTCAGCAAGCTGCACAAGCCGACGCTGCGGGCGATCGCGTACGCCCGGGCCACCCGGCCGGACACGCTGACCGCGGTGACCGTCAACGTCGACGACAAGGACACCCGGGAACTGCAGGCGGAGTGGGAGCGGCGGGACCTGCCCGTCCCGCTGACCGTGGTCGACTCGCCGTACCGGGAGATCACCCGCCCGATCCTGGACTTCGTGGCCGGCGTCCGCCGCGAGTCGCCCCGCGACGTGGTCACGGTCTTCATCCCGGAGTACGTGGTCGGGCGCTGGTGGGAGAACCTGCTGCACAACCAGAGCGCACTGCGCCTCAAGGGCCGGCTGCTGTTCGAGCCGGGCGTGATGGTGACCAGCGTGCCGTGGCAGCTCGCCTCGACGGCGAGCAAGGACCTGGACCGGCTGGACGCCACGCTGAGCCGGGGACCGGCCCGCGGGCCCCGGGTGGCGCCACGCGGCACCCTGCCGCCGAGCGTCCCGCCGGTCGTGTCCGCGCCGCCCGGCGAGGGCGGCCCGAGCGGTGGGGGTGAGCGGTGACCGGGGCGCGGGACGGCCGGGGGCTGGAGGAGGCCGAGCGGGTCGAGTTGACCGTCGGGGCGGTCGCCCCGGGCGGGCACTGCGTCGCGCGGGTGGACGGACAGGTGGTCTTCGTCCGGCACGCGCTGCCCGGCGAGCGGGTGGTCGCCGAGGTCACCGAGGTGCACAAGGGGTTCGTCCGGGCCGACGCGGTGACCGTGCTCGAGGCCGCCCCGGACCGGGTCGAGCCGCCCTGCCCGTACGCGAAGCCGGGTCGGTGCGGCGGCTGCGACCTGCAGCACGTCGCCCCGGCCGCCCAGCTCGGCTGGAAGGCCGCGGTGGTGCGCGAGCAGCTCACCCGCCTGGGCGGGCTGACCGACGCGGAGGTGGACGCCCTGGGCGTCCGGGTGGAGGCGCTGCCCGGCGGGCCGCTCGGCTGGCGCTCCCGCGTCCGGTACGCCGTCGACGCCGCGGGCCGGGCCGGGCTGCTCAAGCACCGCTCGCACGAGGTGGTGCCGATCGACCGCTGCCTGATCGCCCACCCGGCGATCCAGGAGCTGCCCGTGCTGGCCCCGAGCGGAGCGCGCTGGCCGGCGGCGGACGGGGTCGAGACGGTGGCCTCCACCGGCGGGGACGTGGCGGTGACCGCCGTCGCCGAGGGGGCGCCGCGCCCGGTGCGCGGGCCGGAGCGGGTCCGCGAGGTCGCCGCCGGCCGGGAGTGGGTCCTGCCCGCGTCGTCGTTCTGGCAGGTCCACCCGGCCGCCGCCGACACCCTGGTCGACGCCGTGCTGGAGCTGGCCGACCCGCGCCCGGGGGAGAGCGCCTGGGACCTCTACGGCGGGGCGGGGCTCTTCGCCGCCGCGCTGGCCGGCCGGGTCGGCGACGCCGGCCGGGTCACCCTCGTGGAGTCGGCCGAGCAGGGCGTCGCCGCGGCGAGGGAGAACCTGCGCGACCTGCCCCGGGTCGAGATCGTCCCGGCTCGGGTGGAGGCCGCGCTCGCCCGCCGCCGGGTCACCGGCCCGGTCGACGTGGTGGTGCTGGACCCGCCGCGTTCCGGCACCGGCGCCCGGGTGGTGCGGGACGTCGTCGCCGCGGGTCCGCGCGCGGTCGCGTACGTGGCCTGCGACCCGGCCGCCTTCGCCCGGGACGTGCGCACCTTCGCCGGGGCGGGGTGGCGGCTGGCCGCGCTGCGCGGCTTCGACCTGTTCCCGATGACCCAGCACGTCGAGCTGGTGGGTCTGCTCCTGCCGCCCGGCTGAGCCGCCCGCTAGCCTGACCCGATGAAGATCGTCGGGTTGATGTCGGGTACCTCGTACGACGGGGTGGACGTGGCCGCCGCCGAGTTCACCGTCGAGGGCGACACGCTCTGGCTGCGCCCGCTCGGGCACCGGGGCCTCGACTACGACGACGCGCTGCGCGCCGAGATCGGGGCGCTGCTGCCGCCGCAGGCCACCACGATCGAGGCGGTCTGCCGGCTGGACAACCGCCTCGGCGAGGTCTTCGCCGAGGCGGCGGCGGTCGGCGTCGGGCTGGCCGGGGGCGGGGTCGACGCCGTGGTCTCGCCCGGGCAGACGGTCTTCCACTGGGTCGACGGCGGGCGGGCCCGGGGCACCCTGCAACTGGGCACGGTGGCGCGGGTGGCCGCCCGGGTCGGCGTACCCGTGCTGAGTGACCTGCGTTCGGCGGACGTCGCGGCCGGCGGGCAGGGCGCGCCGCTGGTCCCGGCGTTCGACGCGCTGCTGCTCGACCCTGCCGACGGCGCGGCCCCGCGCGCCGCGCTCAACCTGGGCGGCATCGCCAACCTCACCGTGGTCGCGCCGGGCGCGCCGGTGCTCGGGTACGACGTCGGGCCCGCCAACGCGCTGCTCGACGCGGCGGCCCGGCGCCTCCTGGGCCGGCCCTGCGACCTCGACGGCGCCCGGGCGGCGGCCGGCCGGGTGCACCCCGGCCTGCTCGACGCGCTGCTCGCCGAGCCGTACTACGCGGCGCCGCCGCCCAAGTCGACCGGCAAGGAGCTGTTCCACGCCGGCTACCTGGACGCGCGGCTGGCCGCCCTCGGCGAGCCGGTGCCCGCCGACGACGTGCTGGCCACCCTGACCGAGCTGACCGCCCGGGTGGTGGCCGCCGAGTGCGACCGGCACGGCGTCGCGGAGGTGGTGGCGGCCGGCGGCGGGGTGCGCAACCCCACCCTGATGGCGCGGCTGGCCGCGCTCGGGGCCGGGCGGTGGCGGCTGCGCACCACCGACGAACTGGGCGTCCCGGCGCAGGCCAAGGAGGCGTACGCCTTCGCGCTGCTGGGCTGGCTCTCCTGGCACGGGCTGCCCGGCGCGCTGCCCTCGGTGACCGGCGCCACCCGGGCAGCCGTGCTCGGCTCCTGGACCCCGTCCGGGCCGGCGGGCCGGCACACGCCGGCCGCCGCGCCCCGCCGGCTGCGGATCCGCCCCTGACGACGGCGGGCGGACCGGGGGCTCCGCCCGGCCGGGCGGAGCGGGCCGGGCGGATCCGCGGCTGACCGGGCGCTCAGCACCCCGACCGGGCGGCGATGATCCCGGCCAGGCTGCGGACTGTGCGGCGGCCGATAGACTCTTCCGTCATGAGTGTTGAAGAGGGCACGGTCCACCACGCCGGGCTGCTGGCCACCGTCCGGGGTCCGCAGGACGTCAAGCGGATGTCCGCCGAGGAGCTGGACATCCTCGCCGCCGAGATCCGTGACTTCCTGATCGCCAAGGTCTCCCGCACCGGCGGGCACGTCGGCCCCAACCTGGGCGTGGTCGAGCTGACGCTGGCCATGCACCGCGTCTTCGACTCGCCGCGCGACCGGCTCCTGTTCGACACCGGCCACCAGGCGTACGTGCACAAGATCCTCACCGGGCGGCAGGTCGGCTTCGACAAGCTGCGCCAGCGCGGCGGCCTCTCCGGCTACCCGAGCCAGGCCGAGAGCGAGCACGACCTGGTCGAGAACTCGCACGCCTCCACCGCCCTGTCCTACGCCGACGGGCTGGCCAAGGCGTACGCCCTGCGGGGCGAGCAGCGCAGCGTCGTCGCGGTGGTCGGCGACGGCGCGCTCACCGGCGGCATGTGCTGGGAGGCGCTGAACAACATCGCGACCGCCGGCAACCCGCTCGTCATCGTGGTCAACGACAACGGCCGGTCGTACGCGCCGACCATCGGCGGGCTCGCCGACCACCTCTCCTCGCTGCGGCTCAACCCCGGCTACGAGAAGGTCCTCGACACCGTCAAGGACGCGCTCGGTTCGACGCCGCTGGTCGGCAAGCCGATGTACGAGGTGCTGCACGCGGTCAAGAAGGGCATCAAGGACGCGGTCGCCCCGCAGGCGATGTTCGAGGACCTCGGCATCAAGTACGTCGGCCCGGTCGACGGCCACGACGTGGTGGCGGTCGAGTCGGCGCTGCGCGCGGCGAAGCACTTCGGCGGCCCGGTGATCGTGCACGCCGTCACCCGCAAGGGCTACGGCTACCGCCCGGCCGAGGAGGACGAGGCGGACTGCCTGCACGGCCCGGGTGCTTTCGACGCCGAGACCGGCAAGTCGCTCGCCGGGCCCTCGGTGAAGTGGACCCACGTCTTCGCCGACGAGCTGGTCGCGATCGCCGACGAGCGGCCCGACGTGGTGGGCATCACGGCCGCGATGGCCGAGCCGACCGGCATCGCCAAGCTGGCCCGCAAGCACCCGAACCGGGTGTACGACGTGGGCATCGCCGAGCAGCACGCGGCCACCTCGGCCGCCGGCCTGGCGCTCGGCGGGCTGCACCCGGTGGTGGCGGTCTACGCGACCTTCCTCAACCGCGCCTTCGACCAGGTCCTGCTGGACGTGGCGATGCACAAGCTGCCGGTGACCTTCGTGCTGGACCGGGCCGGGATCACCGGCCCCGACGGGCCGAGCCACTACGGCATGTGGGACATGTCCGTCTTCGGGGTCGTGCCGGGCCTGCGGATCGCCGCGCCCCGCGACGCCGCCACCCTGCGCGAGGAGCTGCGCGAGGCGGTGGCCGTCGACGACGGCCCCACCATCGTCCGGTTCCCGACCGGCACCGTCGCCGCCGACCTGCCGGCGGTGCGCCGGGTCGGCACCGTCGACGTGCTGGCCGAGTCGGCGCGTACGGACGTGCTGCTGGTCGCGGTCGGCTCCTTCGGGCACCTCGGCATGGAGGTGGCCGCCCGCGTCGCCGAGCAGGGCTACGGCGTCACCGTGGTCGACCCGCGCTGGGTCCGGCCGGTCCCGGCCGAGCTGGTCGAGCTGGCCGCCGGGCACCGCCTCGTGGTCACCGTCGAGGACGGCGTGCGGGTCGGCGGCGTCGGCGACGCCCTCGCCCAGGCGATGCGGGACGCCGACATCCGGGTGCCGCTGCGCGACCTCGGCGTGCCGGCGGACTGGCACCCGCACGGCACCCGCGCGCAGATCCTCGCCGACCTCGGCCTGACCGCCCAGGACGTGGCCCGCGACGTCACCGGCTGGATCTCCCGGCTGGACGTCGAGCCGGTCGAGCCGGTCATCACCGCTGACGACGCGACCGCGCAGAACTGACGCACCGAACGCAGGCGGCGGGCGGCCCTTCCGGGCCACCCGCCGCCGTCGCGTCACCCCACGCACCAGCACACCCCGCCCGCCAGCCTCCCGAGCGCCGTCAATGGCCCGTTGTGCCCGGACAGGTGGGGCAGGGTGGGTCAGCGCCCGCCGAGGGAGCGGTAGTGTGTCTTCTCGGCGCTGGCCAGGCTGAACGTCTCCGATCGGGCCGGCATCGGCACGACGACCAGGCCGGGCCGGTCCACCAGGCGCGGGGTCTCCGGCGGCGTCGACAGCGAACTGTCCCGGGTGGACCGCCAGCTCAGCACCGCCAGCGGCTGCCCCGGCACCGGCAGCGCGTACGCCTGCAGGGGGCTGGACCGGTCGGCGGGGGAGAGCACCGGCGGGCCCCCGTCGGACGGGCGGTAGACCACGGCGGTCATCGTCCCGTCCGCGGTCTCCCAGCTGAGCTGCTCCAGCTCCGCCGGCTCGCCGCCGCCGAGGGCGACCTCGCCCAGGGTGCGGACCGCCAGCTTGGACATCGGCCAGGACGACGGCGTGGAGCGCGGGGCGTCCCGGTCGCCGATGCGGCGGGGGATGCTGCCGAACGGCCCCTCCTCGCCGGCGAGCACGCAGGTGTCGAGGCCCTTGAGGGCCCGCTTGCCGGAGCCGCTCTCGTCCCGCACGAGCGGATAGCGCGGGTCGGTGGTGCCGGTGCCCAGGTCGAGCAGCCGGTCGGCGGAGCGGCCCCGGGGCAGCGACTCGGTCGCCTTCAGCGTGGCGGTCACCCCGACGGCCCGGCAGGCCGGCACGTCCACCGGCTCGGTGAGGCCGTCGACGTTGCGCAGCGCGCGGCCGTCCGGCCCGAGCAGCCGCTCGACCCGGCTCGACGTCAGGTAGCGCCGGCCGGCGACGGTGTGCACGGGCAGCACGTCGGAGTAGACGAGGTAGCCGGGGTCGGTGTACTCGGCGGCGCGGGTGACCGCGTACCGGCCGCCGTCGGCGGTGACCTGGAGCAGCCAGGACGCGCTCTCGCCGGGCACGTCGGCGGCCACCAGCACCAGCGGCGCGCCGTCCACCTCGCCGGACCAGAGGATCCCGGAGGTGGGCAGGTGCACCCGGTCCTCGGCCGGCGACCGCCAGTCGCGGACCGCCCCGGTCACCGCCGCGGTCACGGTGGCGTCGCCCGCGAGCGCGCCGCGCGGCGGCCACACCGCCAGGTCGCCGTCGAGGCTGTCGTACCCGACCCGCAGGTCGCCCGGCTGCCGGTCGGCGACCGGACCGCAGGCTGTCGCGGTGAGCAGCAGAGTCAGCAGTGCGGTGGCCGTGATGCCGCGCCGGCGGACTGGAGCCACCTGTACGCCCCCTCGATCGCCTCAGCCGTGGTCTACGGAAAGCGCCATAGTACGAGATGTCCGATCACCCGGACGCGGCGCCTCGTCCGCCGACCGGCCGCAGGTCGCACGGCCGGCCGACACGCGCCACAGTGGACGCTGACGTGGTTTCAGGGCGAATGTCCCGCTCGGGTAGACTCCGCCGACTGTGACGCCTGCCGAGACCCGCGCCGAATCCTCGCCGGAATCCGACGCCGCCGCGGCCTCCGCGTCCGACCCCGCCGCCGGGCCCGACGGCGGCGACGCCGGTGACCGTACGTCGAACGGCGGCGCACCCGTCCCCGCCACCCGGGCCCGGGCGGAGGCCACCGGGCCGTCGGGCGCCGCTGCCGAGGTCGACGCCGTCGCCGGAACGCCGTCGAAGACCGTCGCCGGCACCTCGCCGGTGGCGGACGGCGGGGCCGGGGCACCGGCGGCGGACGGCGGGGCGGCCCCCGCCCGGCCGCGGCGCTGGGCCCGACGCCGGCAGGACCTCGTGGTCTTCGGCCTGTTCCTGCTCGCCGCGGTCTGGGTGACCAGCCAGATCTGGGTGGACCCGGCCGGCCGGGTGGCCTCGCTCTACAGCAGCGACCCGGCCCAGGTGCAGTTCTTCCTCGCCCACTCGGTACGCGTGGTGCTGCACGGCGAGTTCCCGTTCTTCACCGAGCAGTTCAACTATCCCGACGGGGTCAACCTGATGGCCAACACGGCCATCCTCGCGCTGGGCATCCCGATGGTGCCGGTGACCCTGCTCTTCGGCCCGGCCGTGACGTTCGTGGTGCTGGTCACCCTCGCCCTCGCCGGCACCGCCTCGGCCTGGTACTTCGTGCTCTCCCGGCACGTCGTGCGCAGCCCGCTGGCGGCGGCGGTCGGCGGCTGGTTCTGCGGGTTCTCGCCGGCGATGCTGTCGCACGCCAACTGGCACCCCAACATCATCTCCCAGTTCCTGCTGCCGTTCATCGTCTGGCGGGTGCTGGTCATCACCCGGTCCCGGCGGCCGTGGCGCGACGGTCTGGCGCTCGCCCTGCTGGTCACCGTCCAGGCGTTCATCAACGAGGAGATCCTGCTCTTCACGGCGTTGGCCTGCGGGGTGTTCCTGCTCGCCGTGCTCGCCCAGCGTCCGGCGCTCTGGTCGGCGGCGTGGCGGCCGCTGGCGAAGGCCCTGGCGACCTGCACCGTCGTCGCCGGGGCGCTGCTGGCGTACCCGCTCTACATCCAGTTCGCCGGGCCGATGGCGTACCACGGGCTGAGTGACGCGGTCCGCGACTACGGCAACGACATCGCCGCGTTCTTCGCCCCCGGCTCGCCGACGCTCGGCGGCAACGAGCGCGCGAACGTCAACCTCGCCCCGAACTACTCGGAGGAGAACGCCTTCTTCGGCTGGAGCCTCTCCCTGATCGCCGTCGGCATCGTGGCCTGGCTGCGGCGGGAGCTGCTGGTCCGGGCGCTCGCCGTGACCGGGGTCTTCTTCGCCGTGCTCTCGCTCGGCGAGCGGGTGTCCTGGTGGGACCGCGAGCTGGTCACCGGGCCGTGGGAGTGGCTGGTCCGGCTGCCGCTGCTCGACGCGGTGGTGCCGACCCGGTTCGGCCTCATCACCGGCGTGGTGGTCGGCATCCTGCTGGCGCTGGCCGTCGAGCGCTCCCGGGCGCTGCCGGTCGAGCCGCGGACGCTGCGTACGCTCACCGTCGCCGGGCTCGTCCTCGCGCTGCTGCCGATCGCGCCGATGCCGCTGAAGGTCACCTCGCGCCCGCCGGTGCCGGACTTCATCACCGCCGACCGGTGGCGCGGCTACGTCGGGCCGGACCAGACCCTGGTGCCGATCCCGGTGCCGAACATGGGCCACACCCACGGAATGCGCTGGGCCGCGTCCACCAACCTCGACTTCAAGATCCCCGGCGGCTACTTCCTGGCCCCGCGCAACGGCAACACCGGCGACCCCGGCCGCTTCGGTGGCCGGCCCAGCGGGGTGGGGCAGTTGCTGGAGGAGGTCGCGTCGACCGGCCGTACCCCCGAACTGGACGACCGGCAGCGCCGCCGGTCGCTCGACGAGCTGCGGCACTGGCGGGCGGCCATCCTGGTGCTCCCGGTCGACCAGCACCACGCCGAGCCGCTGCGGCGCACCGTCGAGCAGCTGGTCGGCCCCGGCCGCCGGGAGCTGGACGTCTGGGTGTGGGACGTCCGGGCGCTGACCGACCAGCCGGCCTGATGGCCGCCCCGGCGGCGACCGGCACCGTCGACGCGGCACCGGCCCGGCGCCCGCGCCGGCTGCCGGCCCGCGCCGCCGACGCGCTGGTCGTCGCCGGCTACCTCGCCCTGGCGGTGCTGCTGACCGTCGGCCAGTGGGGGCGGCCGGGGCGGCTGTTCCACCAGGCGGGGGACCAGATCCTCTTCGAGTGGATGCTGGCCCGCGCGGCCCGGGCCGTGACGGGCCTGGAGAACCCGCTGTACAGCTCGGCGCTGAACGCGCCGGACGGCGTGAACCTGATGGCCAACACGTCGGTGCTCGGCCTGGGCGTGCCGCTGACCCCGGTCACCCTGCTGTTCGGCTCGCAGGCGGCGTTCCTGGTGGCGGTGGTCGGCTGCCTCGCCGGCACCGCGACCGCCTGGTACGTCCTGCTGCGCCGCCGGCTGGTCGACTCCCGGGTGGCCGCGGCCGTCGGCGGCCTGTTCTGCGGCTTCGCCCCGGGCATGGTCGCGCAGGCCGGGGCGCACCTGCACATGGCCGCGCAGTTCCTGGTGCCGGCGATCCTGGCGCTGGTGTTCCACCCCGACCCGCGCCGGGCGGTGCGGCACGGGGCGCTGCTGGGGCTGCTGGTGGCGTACCAGGTCTTCCTCGGCGAGGAGGTGCTGGTCTTCCTGGTGCTGGCGGCCGGGACGTTCGCGCTCGCGTACGCGGCGGCCGACCGGTCGGCGGCCCGCCGGCTGGCGCCCGCGCTGCTCGTGCGGCTGGGGGTCGGCGTGACGGTCTCGCTGCCGCTGCTGGCGTACCCGCTGTGGTTCCAGTTCTTCGGCCCGGGCCACTACCGGGGGATGCCCTTCCACGCGTACGGCTACCAGCTCGACGCCGCGTCGTTCACCGCCTCCGCCCGGCAGACCGTGTTCGGCGACGACCACCTGCCGGGCCTGCTCGCGCCGAACCCGACCGAGGAGAACTCCTTCTTCGGGCCGGGGCTGCTGGTGCTCGCCGTGGTGATCGTGATCTGGCTGTGGCGCCGGCCGTCGGTCCGCGCGCTGGCCGTCTGCGGGGTGCTCTTCGCGCTGCTCTCCCTCGGCGCGCAGGTGCGCCTGGACGGCACGGCCACCGGCATCCCCGGCCCGTACCGGCTGGTCGCGGAGCTGCCGCTGCTCGACCTCGCGGTGCCGGCGCGCTTCCCGCTGGTCTGCATCCCGGTGCTGGGCATCCTGCTCGCACTCTCCCTGGACCGTCTCCGCGCCGCCGCAGGGGCCGAACCGCGGCCGGGCGGGGTGCCGGTGCGGCTGCTCTGGGGCGGGGCGGTGGCCGCCGCGCTGCTGCCGCTGCTCCCCACCCCGATCCGGACCGTGCCGGCCTGGCCGGTGCCGGCCTTCGTGGCCGAGGGCGGCTGGCGCGCGTACGTGCCGCCGGGCCGGACCCTGGTGCCGGTGCCGCCGGTGACCGGCGCCGGGGTCAGCCCGGCGATGCTCTGGTCGGCCCGCACCGGGCTGGCCTTCCCGACGCCGGGCGGCTACTTCATCGGCCCCCGGGCCGCCGACGACCCGGCCGCCCGCTGGGGCGCGCCGGATCGTCCCACGGCCGTGCTGCTGCGCCGGGCGGCGGAGACCGGCGAGGTGCCGGCGGTCACCGACGCCGACCGCCGGCGCGCGGTGGAGGACCTGCGCCACTGGCGCGCCGCCGTGGTGGTCCAGGGTGGACTGCACCACGGCGACCCGGTCCGGCGTACGGTCGAGGCGCTCCTCGGCCCCGGCCGCGAGGTCGCGGGCGCCTACGTCTGGGACGTGCGCCCGCTGGTGGGGTGACGGGTCAGCCGACCAGGGGACGCACGTCCCACAGCCAGACGTCGTCGACGCGCTGCGGCGGGCCGATCAGCGCGGTCATCAGCTCCCGGAGGACCGCCTCGCGCGGGTGCGCGCCGAGGACGACCACGGACGCCTTCCAGAAGCGCAGGTCCTCGACCGCCTGGCGGCGGTTCTCGTCGGTGAGCGGGGGCACCTCGCCGGAGTCCATCGTGGTGTAGACCAGGGTGCTGGTCGGCCGGTTCGGCGCGCCGAAGACGCCCTCGCCCAGCTCGTTCGGCCCGATGAAGTAGCCGCCGGGGATGGGGAACGCGTGCCGCGTCAGGGCGCTCCAGCGCAGCGTGGGCAGGCCGTGCACGTTGCTCGGGATCGGCACCGGCACCAGCGTCCGGCCCGCCGGCACGTACGGGCGCCAACCGCCGGCGGTGATGAAGTGCGGCGGGGGCTCGACGGGCTGCGCCGGCAGCGGGCGGGGGACGAGCGGCAGCACGGCGAGCGCGACGGCCGCGTACCCGACCGGCCGGCGCCACCGGCGGCGCGGCCTGACGCCACCGGTGGTGTCGTCGCCGACGCGGGGGGCCGGCACCGGCGGGCGGCCGTCGCGGGCCACCGCGTCCCAGGCCAGCGCGAGCAGCACGCCGACCGCCGCCCCCACCACCAGGGCCAGCCGGGTCGGCATCATCATCTCGACCAGCGGCAGGTCGTCGGGGATGTACGACCACGGGCCGTCCGTCTCGGTCTCCACCCCGTTCAGGCGCACCTTCGGGCCGATCGAGGCCACGGTGAAGACCACCACCAGCACCGCCACGATCCGGGCCGCGAGCGAGCGGCGGACCAGCAGCACCAGCGCCACCAGCGACAGCAGCACCAGCGGCCAGCCGAACCAGGTGTTCTGCTCGGTCAGCCCGATGGTCTTCTCCACCGCCTCGTCCCCGGCGACGGTGTCCCGGGCGAACGTGACGAAGGCCGCCAGGTCCTCGCCCCAGTTGTGGAACACCCCGCCCTGCAGGCCCCGGTAGGACTGCGGGCCGTTGAACTGGAACCAGATCGGGTAGGCCGTCAGCAGCAGGGCCAACCCGCCGCCCACGCCGAGCGCGGCGGCGAAGGTGCCGGCCACCGCCCGCGTCCGCGCCGGCCGCATCACGGCGTACGCGACCACGGCGACCAGGCAGGCCAGCGCGGTCAGCAGCAGCATCTCCTCGTTGATGAAGATCTGGTACGCCACCAGCAGCCCGAGCACGACGCCGTTGCGCCGCCACCGGCCGGGCTCGCCCAGCCGGAACACCCGCAGCACGATCAGCGGCAGCAGGAAGTTCGAGACGAAGTTGGGCTGGCCGTTGGCGTGGTGCACGATGCCGGGCGCGAAGCCGAGGAACGCGCCGCCGACGAAGGCCGCCGCCCGGGAGCGCACCAGGTGCCGCGACAGCACCCAGTACGACGTGCCGGCCGTCGCGGCCAGCGCGGCGCCCAGGTAGAGCGCGTACATGACCTGCGGGCCGAGGAGCATGGTCAGCGGCGCCAGCGGCAGCGTCACCCCGAGCAGCGAGGTGTTCGCCATCATGTTCACCCCGTCCGGGGCGTTCTGGCGGTCGGTGAACAGCGGGTTCTCCAGGTGCCGCACCGAGTACGCGCCGTGCGAGAAGAGCCACTCGAACCAACTGTGGTCGGTGGGCAGGTGCGACGACACCCGGTTCTGCACGTCCACCCAGTAGTTCAGGCACACGAGAACGCCGAGCAGGACATAGGCTCCGATGGCCAGTACGTCGGCGCGGGCCGGCCTCCGCCGGGGCCGCCGCGACGGCTCGGCCGCGACGGGCGCGGAGACGGAGTTCAGCGAGGGGTCTATCACCGGCACAGCCACGACGCGCCATCGTACAGGCGCGGATGCGTCGCTTTTGCCGGGCCGGTGCCTCCCCGGCCGGTTTGCCGGTCCATGCGGGAGTGTGACGGGGAGGACAGCACGTGACGGTCATCGACCTCGGTGAGCGGCGGGACGTCCCGCCGCCGGTCGACCCCGGGCCGGGCCGGGCGGTCCGCCGCTGGGCTCCCGCCCTGGTCGCCCTGCTCTGCCTGGCCGTGCTGACCGCCGCCGCGCCCCGGGCCGCGCCACCGCCCGGCGCCGTCATCCCGGCCCGCCCGGACGCCGACGTCGTCGTCGCGGGCGACCTGCTGCTGGTGGTGGACCGCACCGGGCCCGGCGTGGCGCCCGGCCCCGGCCCGGCGGGTGGCCGCCCATCGGCTGCCCTCGGGCCGTCCACTGTGGCAGCTGCCGCTGACCGGGCCGGTGAGTCCCTTCCCCGTCGTGCGCGTCGGCGACGTGGTGGCGCTCGGCATGCCGGAGGAGCCGGCGGGGCCGCAGGTCGTCGGGCTCGCCGCCGCCGACGGCGCGGTGCGCTGGCGCGTCGACGGGCAGTTGGACGGCGCCACGCCGGCCGGAAACCTGCTCGTGTGGGGGACCGCCGGCGCCGGGCCGGGGGCGTCGGTGCTGCGGTCGGTCGACGCCGCCACCGGTACGGTCCGCCGGACGCTGCGGCTGCCCCCGGGGGCCCTGCACTGGTCAACCGGGGACGGCCGGGTGACGCTGTTGACGGTGCTCGACGGCGGGCGGCTGGAGCTGCGCGACCCGGACTCGGGCGACGTCCTGCACGCGGCGGCCCTGCCCGCCGCGGCCGGGCCGCCCCAGGTGCTCGGGGTCACCGACGACCTGGTCCTGGTGTCCGAAGGGGCCGGTGTGCTCTCCGCCTACGACACGGCCGCCCTGCGCCGGCGGTGGAGCGCGCCGCGCGGCCCGTCCGCCCGGCCGTACGCCTTCGGGTGCGGCGTCGTCATCTGCGTCGGGGACGGCGGGCGCGGCTTGCGGCTGCTCGACCCCGCCACCGGCAGCGCCCGCTGGCGCGCCGACGACTGGCCGCTGCTGACTCCCGTGGGCGATCGGCTGCTGGCGGCTGGCTATCCGCGCGGCGGTGCGGCGGAACACGTGCTGCTCGACGCGGCGACCGGTCGCCCGGTGCGGGAGCTGGGCCGCTGGCAGTTGGGCGACCTGGCGCCGTGGGAGGACCGCGCAGTCCTGCACCGTCGGCAGCGGGACGGGCGGGTCCTGGTCGGCCGGCTCGACGAGCGGGGGGACGGCATCCGGGTGCTGGCGGCCCTGCACGGTGTGGTCGGGGCGTGCGGCGCGTACGGGTCGCTCGTCGTCTGCCGCCGGGAGGGCGGCGCGTACGGGGTCTGGGAGCTGCCCGGATGACCGGCGGGGAGGGGCGGGCATGACCCTGATCGACCTCGGCGAGCTACGCGACGAGCCGGACGGCGAGGCGCCGCTGCCCCGCCCGCCCCGCGCCGTCGGGCGGCCGCTGCGGATCGCGCTGGTGCTCGCGTTGCTCGTGGCCACCCTGGCGGGCGCCGCGCCGGCACCGGAGCGGGTCTCGGTCGTCGTGCCGGCCCGCGTCGGGTCCGAGGCGTTCCTCGACGGCGACCGGTTCTACGTGGTCGAACCGGCCGAGGGGGAGCCCGGGGGGACCGTCGAGGTGCGCGCCTACGCCCTGCCCGCCCGGACCCCCGCCGACGGGCGGGCGCCGGCTCCCCTGTGGCGCGCCCGCCTCCTCGCGCCGGGCCGGTTCTGGCAGGTGCAGACCGGGCCCGGGGTGGTGCTGTTCTCGGTCACCGGGGACCAGAGCCTCGGCCAGACGATCGCCCTCGACCCCGCCAGCGGCCGGGAGCGCTGGCGGCAGGCCGGCTACCACTGGGCGGACGTCGCCGGGACGCTGCTGATGCAGGACGCCGCCGCCCTGCGGTCCGTGGACCCGGCCTCCGGGCGGGCGCACTGGTCGGTGCCGACGCCGCCCGAGGGGGTGCGCTTCGGCGTCCGCGACGGGCTGGTCGAGCGGTTCGTGCTGGTCACGGCCGACGGGCGGGCGGAGGTGCGCGACCCCCGCTCGGGCGACCTGCTGCACGCGGCGGACCTGCGCCTCGACGGGCAGCCCTCGTTCGGTCAGCCGACGGTCATCGACGACCTGTTGCTGGTCGCTCGGGCCGGCGTGGTGACCGCGTACGGGCTGGACGGGCTGCGACCGCGGTGGGCGGCGCGCGTGCCGCTGGTCGAGCACGTCATCGACTGCGGCGAGTTGCTCTGCGCCGCCGGGCAGACCGGGGGGTTCCGTGCGCTCGACCCGGCCACCGGCGCGCTCCGCTGGACCGCGGAGGGTTGGCTGGGGGTGCTGTCCGGGCGGGACGGGCGGCTCCTGGCGCTCGCGCCGGGGTCGACCGGGGAGCGGTTCAGCGTGCTCGACGCGGCGACCGGTCGGCAGGTCGCCGACCTGGGCACGTGGCAGCTGATGCCGTGGCAGGACGGCGACCGGCTCCTCGCCGTGCGGCCGGCCGCGTCCGGCGGCGGACTGGTGGTCGGCGAGCTGGACGTCGTGGCCGGCCGGTCCCGGGTGGTCGACCTGCTCAGGGACGCCTCCGGGGACTGCCGGGGCGGCACGGAGGCCGTGCTGTGCCGGCTGCGCACCGGCGAGTACGGCGTCTGGCGGTTCGAGGGCTGAGCCCGGGCGCGCCGGATGGTCGTCCGGCCCACGCCGCCGGGTCACCCGTCGGGCTGCTTCGGGTGCCGGGTCACCAGTTGGGCTGGTCCGGCGCCGGGGGCAGCGGCACGCCGGGCGGCCGGAGCACGTACGCCACCCCGCCGCTGCCGGCCTGCCAGGCGGCCTCGAACCGGTCCCGGTCGACGGTCCGGCGCACCCCGTCGTCGTCCGGGGCGTACGGGTCGTTGAGCACCGGCGCGCCGGTGTCCGTGAAGCCCACCAGCACCAACAGGTGCCCGGCGGTGTCGTAGTCCAGGCCGGGCACCTGGCCGGCGGTGAACGCGGCGGAGACGATCAGCGGGATGCCGGCCGCCACGAACGCCTCCGCCTCGGCCAGCGAGCGCAGCCGGGTGACGAAGGCGTCCACCCCGTGCAGCCCGGCGTACGCGGTGTTGAACGGCCAGTTGCCGGCCCCGGCGTAGGCGTGGTCGTAGCAGTGCCGGGCGGCGTGCACCACCACCGGGCGGGGGCCGGCCGGGGTCACCCAGGCGTACCGGTCCGGGGCGGGGGCGGCGTCCCAGAAGGCGAGCACCATCGACGTGCAGGTGGGGCTGCACCAGGAGTCCCCGCCGCCGCCCCACTGCGGGTGCGCCCCGGCGTGCAGCCGCTGCGAGTAGCGCGGCACGTCGAGCACGGTGCCCCAGGCGGCCGGCGTCGTCCGGGCGGCACCGGGTGCGGCGGCCGGGGCCGGGGCGACTCCGGCGGGCCGGGCGTCCGCGCCGGACGGGGCCGCCACGGACGGTGGGCCCCCGGCCGCCGGCCGGGTCGCCGCGGCCTCCGCGCGCGGTGCGGAGGCGACGGCCCCGACCGTGCGCAGCACCGGCGTGCCGCCGGTCTCGCCGTCCGCCGGCCGGAGCAGGGTCACCCGGGCCTGCCAGCCGGTGACCGTCGCGCCCGTGACCAGCAGGGTGTCCGTGTCCACCCGGGCGTCGGCGTCGCGCTGCCCGGGGACGGAGGTGCGGCGGAACGTCTCGTCGTCGGCGGCCCAGTCGGCGAGGACGTACCAGCCGGTGGCCGGGGCGTCGTCGTGCCAGCCCCGCAGCTCCACCCGCAGCCAGCAGCCGCCCGGGGTCTGCCCGGTCCACGAGGGCACCACGTCGCGGACGGCGAAGCCGGCCGGCACCGGCGGCGAGGTCCAACTGCCCGCGACGTACCGGCGGGTGCGGCCGTCGGCGTCGGTGTGGTCGAGCCGGTCGACCGGGTCGGCCAGTTCGAGCCCTCCGGGGACGGCGCGCAGCCCGGCCAGGACGCCCCGGTCCGCGTCGTCCGGCAGACGGAAGCCCCGGTAGGCGACGTCCCGCCCGGCCGTCGGCGCCGCGTCGGTCATGCGTCTCCCCGTCCGTCGCGAAGGTTGATGCCGGAAGCATCGCGTACGACGAAGGTTTTCTGCAACGGTGGCCGGTCCGGACGGCGGGTGCGGCCCGGGTTGGCGGCCCGCACTAGGTTGTCGGGTGGTCAGGGCGCGAGGAGGCCGGGATGCGGGTACTGGTGGTCGAGGACGAGCGCAACCTCGCCGACGCGATCGTGCGGGGGCTGCGCAAGCGGGGCATGGCGGTGGACGTCGCCTACGACGGTGACAGCGGCCACGAGATGGCGTTCGTCACCCGCTACGACGTGGTGGTGCTGGACCGGGACCTGCCCGGCGTGCACGGCGACCAGATCTGCGCGGACCTGGCGGCCTCCGGCGCGCTCACCCGCGTGTTGATGCTGACCGCCAGCGGCACCGTCGCCGACCGCGTCGAGGGGTTGCAGCTCGGCGCCGACGACTACCTGCCCAAGCCGTTCGCCTTCGACGAACTGGTCGCCCGGGTGCAGGCGCTCGGCCGGCGGGCCACCCCGGCCGCGCCGCCGGTGCTGGAACTCGCCGATCTGGTGCTCGACCCGGCCCGCCGGGTCGCCACCCGGGGCGGGCAGCCGGTCGACCTGACCAACAAGGAGTTCGGCGTGCTCTGCGAGCTGCTCAAGGCGCGCGGCGCGGTGGTCTCCAGCGAGGAACTGCTGGAGCGGGTCTGGGACGCGAACACCGACCCGTTCACCACCATCGTCCGGGTCACCGTGATGACGCTGCGCAAGAAGCTGGGCGACCCTCCGCTGATCGAGACGGTGGTCGGGGCCGGCTACCGCACGGCGGAGGGGGCACGGTGAGCGCGAGGAGTGAGCCGGTTCTGCGAGCCCCGCAGTCGCGAACGAAGGTGGCACGGTGAGCGCGAGGAGTGAGCCGGTTCTGCGAGCCCGGCGGTCCAAACCGAGGGACCCGGCCGTGCGGAGGCGCCTGCGGCCCACCCTGCGGCTGCGGCTGACCCTGCTCAACGGCGTGCTGCTGGTCGGCGCCGGGGCGATTCTGGTGCTGCTGGCCTGGCTGCTGGTCCGCGACGCGCTGCGCCCGACCGACGAGCTGCTCCCCGGCACGACCGTGGTGCTGGCCGACGGCCGGTCGCTGGACGCCGCGCAGTGGCAGCGGCAACTGGTCGACGCCGCCAGCACGGAGCTGCTGGTCAAGGGCCTGGTGGCGCTGCTGGCGATCAGCGTCGTCGGGGTGGCCGGGGCGTACGCGGTGGCCGGGCGGGCGCTGCGCCCGCTGCACCAGGTCACCGCCACCGCCCGGCGGCTCGGCGAGACCACCCTGGACCAGCGGATCGGCTACTCCGGCGCCGACGACGAGGTGGCCGAGCTGGCGAAGACGTTCGACGCGATGCTGGACCGGATCGCCGCCGCGTTCGAGGCGCAGAAGCGCTTCGTCGCCAACGCCTCGCACGAGCTGCGCACCCCCCTCGCCGTGATGCGTACCGAGATCGACGTGACGCTCAGCGACGACGAGGCGGACGCCGCCGAGTACCGCCGGATGGCCACCGTCGTGCGGGACGCCTCCGAGCGGGCCAACGGGCTGGTCGACGCCCTGCTGGTGCTGGCCCGCAGCGAGGCGCAGGCGGGCCGTCGGCTCGGCCGCCGCACCGAGTGCGACCTCGCCGCCGGGACCGCCAACGCCCTGTCGGCCGTACGCCGGGAGGTGGAGCGGATCGGGCTGCGGGTGCAGACGTCGCTGGAGTCCGCGCCGGTGGTCGGCGACCCCGGGCTGCTGGACCGGCTGGCCGGCAACCTGATCGAGAACGCGGTGCGTTACAACCACCTGCACGGCCGGCTCTGGGTGCGTACGGGCTCGGACGGGTGCCGGTCCTGGCTGGTGGTGGGCAACACCGGCTTCGAGGTGGACCAGGCCGACGTGCCGGGCCTGTTCGAGCCGTTCCGGCGCGGCGGCCGGGAGCGCACCGGCGCGCGCGGCTCGGGCCTCGGGCTCTCCATCGTCCGGGCGGTCTGCGACGCGCACGGCGGCACGGTCCGGGTGATCGCCCAGCCCGGCGGCGGGCTGGAGGTCACGGTGACCCTGCCGGCGGCGGAGGCCGCCCCGGCGGTGACCGCCGAGGAACCGGCCGCCGGGCGGTGACGCGGCGCCGGGGGTTGCGGGGCGGGCCGGCTCGATGAAAGGATCATGGTGTCAGCCCGACATCCGGAGGGGGGTGCGTCGAATGTTCACCGTCATGATCTCCGCGCCCCGTCTCGCCGGCTGACCCTCACGCATCCGGGGCGCCTCCATCCCCAGCGGAGGAACCCGTGTATCCACGGATCCACAACATCAGTTTCGATTGTCACGACACCTACGCCCTGTCCGGCTTCTGGTCGGCGGTGCTCGGCTACGCCCGGCACGCCGACGACGCACCGGGCGACCCGGAGGCGGTCCTGCTGCCGCCGGACGGCGACACCACCCCGAGCGTGTTCTTCCAGCAGGTGCCCGAGGCCAAGACGGTCAAGAACCGGGTGCACGTCTGCCTGCAACCGGCCGGTCGGACCCGCGACCAGGAGGTCGAGCGGGTGCTCGGGCTCGGCGCGGTCCTGGTGGACGACCAGCGACGCGCCGACGGTACGGGCTGGGTGGTGCTCGCCGACCCGGAGGGCAACGAGTTCTGCGTCCTGCGCGGCGCGGCGGAGCGGGCGGGTGCGTCGACAGAGGAGGAACACCAGTGAGCGCGACCATCCACAACATCGGCATCGACTGCCGCGACACGTACGCCCTGGCCGGCTTCTGGGCGCAGGTCTTCGACTGCCCCCGGCAGCCGGACGACTTCCCCGGTGACCCGGAGGCCATGCTGCTGCCCCCGGGTGGCCCGGAGGTGCTCTTCCTGGCCGTGCCCGAGGGCAAGGCGGTGAAGAACCGCCTGCACCTCGACCTGGAGCCCGCGGACCGGACCCGGGACGAGGAGGTGGCGCGGCTGCTGAGCATCGGCGCCACCCAGGTCGCCGACTGCCGCCGCCCCGACGGTTCGGGCTGGGTGGTGCTCGCCGACCCGGAGGGCAACGAGTTCTGCGTGCTGCGCAGCGCCGCCGAGCGGGCGGCCACGGCGGGCTGACGCGGCAGGGGCCCGTCACCGGTGGTGACGGGCCCCTCCGTGCCCGGCGGTCAGTACTTCTGCTCGATCTGGCCGCGGATCTCGACGAACTCCGCCGCCGCGGCGGCCGAGGACGAGAAGAACATCACGATGATCCCGACGCTGCCGTGGTCGGCCCACGCGCAGACGCCCAGCGGCACGCCGGCGGACTCGCCGTCGCCGCACCTGGCCTCGCCGCCGTTCGGGCCCGGGGCGATGCTGGTCAGCCTCTTGACCTCCAGCTCCTTGGAGATCCCCTTGACCGCGTCGTCGAGTTCCCGCTCGGGGTTGAGAACGAAGGTGGAGGCGGCGACCACCATGACCATGTCGCGCTCGTCGGCGCTGCCGTAGAAGGCGCCGGCCACGCCCGTCGCCTGGGGCACCGAGGTCTTCAGTTCCCGCACCATGTCGTCGGCCAGCTTCTTCAGCGTCGGCTCGGTGCTCTGCGGGCGGCCCGCGAGGGTCTCCGGCGTGACGACCCGGATCCGGGGGGTGGAACTGGTCTCCGGGGACGGGGCGGCCTCCGACGACGGCGCGGCGCTCGGCGTGGCGCTCGACGCCGGGGTCGCCGTCGGCGTCGGGTTCACGACCGGGGTGTCGTTGTCGGAGAGGGCGACGTAGCCCACGGCGCCCCCGCCGAGGCAGAGCACCAGCAGCCCGACGATGCCCAGGGTCAGGACCAGGTTGACATGCGACCGTGCGGGCCCGCCACCCGGCTGGGGCGCGCCGACGTACTGCGGCGGGTAGCCGGCGTGCGGGGCGGGTGGGAAGCCCTCCTGCGGCGTGACGGGATATCCGCCGTACGGCTGGGTGGGGTACGGGGCCGCGGGGGAGCCGGAGGCCGGCGCGGCGGACCAGCCGCCGTGGTACGGCGGCTGCCCGCCCGCCGGCGGCCAGCCCTCCGCCGGCGGCACGGGATAGCTGTCCGGCTGCGGCGGGTGGAAGTCGTAGTGGGTGTCGTGCTCATGCTGCCCGGACCAGGGATCGACCGGCGGTGAGGACATGGATCAGCTCCAGGCGACGTTGCGAACGCGTGATCGTAGCCAGCCACAACTGCGTCCCGCCATCCCCTTCCCGACCGGGCGGGCCGTAACGACGATCGCGGTGGCCGCCACCATCCAAGCTGGACGGGGCAACCACCGCGAACGCGGGGGAGCGGGGTGGACTCAGGCGGGCAGGCTGGCGACTCCGCGCGGCAGGAACCGCTGGCCCGTCACCTGCTCCGAGGTGCCGGTCCGGTCCAGGTACGGCGTGACGCCGCCCAGGTGGAACGGCCAGCCGGCGCCGAGGATCATGCACAGGTCGATGTCCTGCGCCTCGGCGACGACGCCCTCGTCGAGCATGAGCCGGATCTCCTGGGCCAGCGCGTCGAGCGCGTTCTGGCGCACCTGCTCGGCGGTGAGCGGCTGGTCGCCGACCACCAGCAGCTTCGCCACCTCGTCGTTGACCTGGTCGTCGACGACGATCGGCTGACCGGAGTCGGCGATCCGCTTGAGGTTCTCGCTGACCCCGAACCGGTCCGGGAACGCGGCGTGCAGGGTGCCGCCCACGTGGTACGCGACGGCCGGCCCGACGAGCTGGAGCAGGGCGAGCGGGCGCATCGGCAGGCCCAGCGGGTCCAGCGCGCTGTTCGCCACGTCCAGCGGGGTGCCGGCGTCGACGGCCGCGAAGACGGTGCCCAGGAAGCGGGTGAGCAGCCGGTTGACCACGAACGCCGGCGCGTCCTTCACCAGCACCGAGGACTTCTTGAGCTGCTTGCCGACCGCGAAGGCGGTGGCGAGGGTGGCGTCGTCCGTCCGCTCGCCCCGGACGATCTCCAGCAGCGGCATCATGGCGACCGGGTTGAAGAAGTGGAAGCCGACCACCCGCTCCGGGTGCTCCAGCTCGGCCGCCATCGCGGTGACCGACAGCGACGAGGTGTTCGTCGCCAGCACGGCCTCCGGCTTGACGATCTTCTCCAGCTCGGCCCAGACCTGCTTCTTGACGTTCAGGTCCTCGAAGACCGCCTCGATGACGAAGTCACAGTCAGCGAACGAAGTGAGCTGGCCCGGCGTCGACGCGGCGAAAGCCTCTGCCTTCGGCGAGCCGCTGATCAGGCCGTACAGCTTGGCGGCGGTGCCCTTGTCCATCCGGCCCTTGCTGACGGCCTTCTCGATCTGGGTGTGCACGTAGCCGACGCCCTTGTCGACCCGGGCCTGGTCCAGGTCGGTCAGCACGACCGGCACCTGGAGGCGGCGGGCGAAGAGCAGGGCGAGCTGGCTGGCCATCAGGCCGGCGCCGACGATGCCCACCTTGGTGACCGGGCGGGCCAGGCCCTTGTCCGGCGCGCCGGCCGGCCGCTTGGCCCGCCGCTGCACCAGGTCGAAGGCGTACAGGCCGCTGCGCAGCTCCTCCGAGAAGACCAGGTCCGCCAGGGCCTCGTCCTCGGCGGCGGTGCCGGTCGCGAAGTCGGCGTCCTTCGCCGTCTCCAGCAGGTCCAGCGCCTTGTACGCGGCCGGGACCGCGCCGTGCAGCCGCTGGTCCAGCGTCGACCGGGCGAAGTAGAGCACGCCCGCCCACATGTCCTTGTCGACCTCGGGACGGGTCACGGTGACCTCGCCGCGGACCACGCCGGCGGCCCACTCCAGGGACCGCTCCAGGAAGTCCGCCGGCTCCAGCAGCACGTCCGCGATGCCCATCTCGGCGGCCTGCTTCGGCTTGAGCATCTTGTTCTGCATCAGCGGGTTCTGGATGACCACCTGGGTCGCCGCCGGGATGCCGATCAGGTTCGGCAGCAGCTGGGTGCCGCCCCAGCCGGGGACCAGGCCGAGGGAGACCTCGGGCAGGGCCAGCGCCGCGGCGCCGCCGGAGAGCGTCCGGTAGTGGCAGTGCAGGGCCAGCTCCAGGCCGCCGCCCATCGCCGCGCCGTTGACGAAGGCGAAGGTCGGGATCTCGCTGTCCCGGAGCCGGGCGAAGACCCGGTGGCCGAGCCGGCCGATCTCCAGGGCCTGCTCGCGGTCGGCGAGCTGCGGGAGGCTGGTGAGGTCCGCGCCCACGCAGAAGACGTACGGCTTGCCGGTGACCGCGATGAACGCCGGGTTCGCCGCCACGGCGGCGGTGATCGCCTCGTCCAGGCTGGTCAGGCCGCCCGGGCCGAAGCTGTTCGGCTTGGTGTGGTCGAAGCCGTTGTCCAGGGTGATCAGGGCGGCCGGCCGGTCCAGCCCCGGTACGTTCACCGAGCGCAGCAGCGCCTTGGTGACAACCTCGTTCGGTGCGGCGAGGCTCACTTGTCTCCACCCTCCCAGTGCGGGTTCTCCCAGATCACGGTGCCGCCCATGCCGATGCCGATGCACATGGCGGTGAGGCCGTAGCGGACCTCCGGGTGCTCGGCGAACTGCCGGGCGAGCTGCGTCATCAGCCGCACGCCCGAGGAGGCGAGCGGGTGACCGATGGCGATCGCGCCGCCCCACGGGTTGACCCGGGGGTCGTCGTCGGCGATGCCGAAGTGGTCGAGGAAGGCGAGCACCTGCACGGCGAACGCCTCGTTCAGCTCGAACAGGCCGATGTCGTCGATGGTCAGGCCGGCGAGGCGCAGCGCCTTCTCGGTCGACGGGATCGGGCCGACGCCCATCACCTCGGGCTCGACGCCGACGAAGCCGAACGAGACCAGCCGCATGGCGACCGGCAGGCCCAGTTCGCGGGCGACGTCCTCGGAGGCGAGCAGGCTGGCGGTGGCGCCGTCGTTCAGGCCGGCCGCGTTGCCCGCGGTGACCTTGCCGTGCGGGCGGAACGGGGTCTTCAGGGTGGCGAGTTTCTCCAGCGAGGTGTCCCGGGGCGCCTCGTCCACCGTGGCCAGGCCCCAGCCGCCGTCGGCGTCGCGGATCGCCATCGGCACCAGGTCGTCCTGGAGCTTGCCGTTGGCGTACGCCTTCGCGGTCTTCTGCTGCGAGGCGAGCGCGAAGGCGTCGGTGCGCTCCTTGGTGACGTGCGGGACGCGGTCGTGCAGGTTCTCGGCGGTCGCACCCATGACCAGCGCGGACGGGTCGACCAGCTTCTCGGCGACGATCCGCGGGTTGGGGTCGACGCCCTCGCCCATCGGGTGGCGGCCCATGTGCTCGACGCCCCCGGCGATGGCGACGTCGTACGCGCCCATGGCGATGCCGCTGGCGACGGTGGTCACCGCGGTCATCGCGCCGGCACACATCCGGTCGATCGCGAAACCGGGGACGGTCTTGGGCAGGCCGGCCAGCAGGGCGGCCGTCCGGCCGATGGTCAGGCCCTGGTCGCCGATCTGGGTGGTGGCGGCGATGGCGACCTCCTCGACCCGCTCCGGCGGCAGCTGCGGGTTGCGGCGCAGCAGTTCGCGGATGCAGCGGATCACTAGGTCGTCGGCGCGGGTGTTGGCGTACATGCCACCCGCCTTGCCGAAGGGGGTGCGGACGCCGTCGACGAAGACGACATCCCGGACTTCACGGGGCACTGGAGCCTCCTTTTCGACCATGATTCGGCCTTCGCGCCGACAGGCGGCACGACGGACCGAATGAAGGTCGCCGGCACGGGCGTGTTCCCCCGGATGCTACTCGCCAGTAACCATAGTCGGCACCCACCCCCATGTGGCCAACCCCACACCCACCCCCGGGTCCCCCCGGTCCCCGCCCCCTCCCCGTGCGCGCGTTGATCATGAGGTTGTTGTTTCGACACGCCGGGCGGCGACAGCAACTTCATGATCAACGGCGAGGGCGACGGGAGGGGAGGGGGAAGGAGGGGTCAGGTGGGTGGGGGTGGGTCGGTGAGGGCCTCGGTGAGGTCGGGGAGGAGGAGGCCGATCTGCCACTCGCGGGCGTTGAAGCCGCGCAGTGTCTCCGCCACGGTCTCCTCGGTGACCTCCTCCGGGGGGACCCAGGCCAGGCGGCGGATCGTGTCGGGGGTGATCAGGTTCTCCGGGGGCAGGCGGTGCGCCCCGGCGATCCGGACCACCACCTCCCGGCACCGGGCCAGCCGGGCCGCCGCCACCGGGTCCCGCTCGGCCCAGCGGTGCGGCGGCGGGGGACCCTCGACCGTCGGGGCGACCGGCAGCGCGTCCTCCGGCAGTTGCCGGGCGTCGTCCAGCGCCGCCAGCCAGGTGCGGGCCAGCCGCCGCACCGAGCGGCCGCCGAATCCGGGCAGGGTGAGCAGCGTCTTCTCGTCCTTCGGGTCCAGCTCGGCCGCCGCGACGATGGCCGAGTCCGGCAGCACCCGCCCCGGGGCGGCGTCCCGTCGGGCCGCGATCTGGTCCCGGGCGTACCAGAGGGAGCGCACGCGCGCCTGCGCGCGCGCCCCGCGCACCCGGTGGATGCCGGAGGTGCGGCGCCACGGCTCGGCGCGGACCCGGGGCGGCCGGGCGCCGGTGCGCACCAGCGCGGCGAACTCCTCCGCCGCCCAGGCGGACTTGCCCTGCCGGGTCAGCTCCTCGTCGAGCGCGTCGCGCAGGTCGACCAGCATCTCCACGTCCAGCGCGGCGTAGGTGAGCCAGGACTCCGGGAGTGGGCGGCTCGACCAGTCGGCGGCCGAGTGGTGCTTCTCCAGGCTGTAGCCGAGTAGCTGCTCGGTCAGCGCGGCCAGGCCGACCCGCTCGAACCCGGCCAGCCGGGCGGCCAGTTCGGTGTCGAAGAGCCGGCGCGGGCGCAGCCCCACCTCGGCCAGGCAGGGCAGGTCCTGGCTGGCCGCGTGGAGCACCCACTCGGCCTCGCCGATCACCTCGTCGAGGGCGGTCAGGTCGGGCAGCGGCAGCGGGTCG
Source organism: Micromonospora sp. NPDC052213 (assembly GCF_040679695.1). Taxonomy (NCBI): domain Bacteria; kingdom Bacillati; phylum Actinomycetota; class Actinomycetes; order Micromonosporales; family Micromonosporaceae; genus Micromonospora; species Micromonospora sp. NPDC052213. The sequence goes on along the minus strand of NZ_JBFAVI010000014.1, from coordinate 37,484 downwards.
ATCAACGCCGTGCCGGAGCCGGCCCGGCGCAGCTGCACCAGGTATGCCCGCTGGCTGTAGCGGTAGCCCGAGGCCCGCTCGGCGTCCAGGGCGACCGGGCCGGTGCCGGCGGCGAAGCGGGCCACGACCTCGGCGAGCTCGTCCGGCGTGGCCGCCGGCTGGGGTGTGCCCTCGCGCGGGGCGGTCAGCGGAACGGGCCCGTCGGCGTTCGGTTCGGTCCCCGCGTCCTCCGGCTCCGGCCGGGCCGACGGCGGGTGGTGCGCTTCGTTTCCCGTACGGCTTTCGGCGGCCCGACGGCGCAGGGGTGGTTCGTCGGTCACCTGACAACCCTAGTGCGCGACGCGATCCGGCGGGTGCAGCCGGTCCGGTGCGTGTCGATCGGACGGTCGGCCGGGTCCTCCCCCCAGCCGGACATCGGGGAAGACAAACCCCTTTCGCGCAGGTACGGTCCATCGAGCCGTTTGCGCCGGTACGGCATCATCAGGCCCCGGGACACCGCGGGGCGGCTACGGGGAGGGCAAGGCGATCATGACTGCTGGCTACGGGTCGGCGGACACGGGTCCGGCGGGGCCGGGCGACGGGAGCTACCGGCCGGGGCCGCTGCCGCCCCGGATCGAGCCGCCCGCGCCGGCGTACCCGCCGAACGTCCCGGGGCAGGCCCCCGCCGCGCCGCCGCGGACGACCTGGTCACCGCCGCAGCAACAGGGCCAGTGGGGCGCCGCCCCGGTCGCTCCCGCCGGCTGGGGGCAGGGTGGCGCGCCGTCCGCCGCCCCGACAGCCCCCGGCGGCCCGACGTCCGCCGGAGCCGCCCCGGGCGCCGGCTGGCCTCCCGCCGCCGGGCAGGCGTCCCCGGGCGCCGCCGGGCAGCCGCCCGTGCCCGGGCAGCCGCCGGCCGCCGGGCCGGCCCAGCCGTACCCCGCCGGCCCCGTCCAGGTGGGCGCCGCGCCGACCTCCCGGGGCCGCTGGCTGACCGTCACCGCGCTCGTGCTCGCCGGGCTGCTGGCCGTGGTGACGGGTGTGCAGGCGTACCAGATCCACCGGCTCTCGGACCGGCTCGGCGACACCGACCGCCGGCTGGACGCGGCGCAGGCGGCCGACGGGACCCGGCTCGACGGGCTGGAGAACCGGGCCGAGGCGCTGGAGAAGCAGGCGGGCGCCGCGTTCAACCCGGAGGCCGTCGCCAGCGCGGTGCTGCCCAGCGTGTTCCGGGTCCGGGCCGGCAACTCCACCGGCACGGCGTTCGCCATCGGCAAGCCGGCCGCCGGCGGGGGCACCAACCTGTTCACGAACTACCACGTGGTGGAGTCGGTCTGGGAGGCCGGCGAGCGGGAGGTCTTCCTGGAGCGCACCGACCAGCGCTTCCCGGCGACCATCGTCAGGGTCGACGAGGCGAACGACGTCGCCCACCTGCGGACCACCGGCAAGTTCACCGGCCTGGTCGCCGCGCCGGCCGCCGTGAAGTCCGGGCAGCAGATCGTCGTCGTCGGCGCGCCGCTCGGCCTCGAGGACAGCGTCACCACCGGCGTGGTGAGCGCCTTCCGCGAGGCGGGCGGCGGCCAGGGTCCCGTCATCCAGTTCGACGCCCCGATCAACCCCGGCAACTCCGGCGGCCCGGTGATCAACGGCAGCAAGCAGGTGGTCGGCATCGCCACCGCCAAGGCCCGCGACGCCGAGGGGATCGGCCTCGCCGTGCCGATCAAGGTCGCCTGCGACGGTTTCAAGATCTGCTGACCCGGTCAGCACCCGACCCGTACCCACCCGGTCCGGCGACCATGCCACCCGGACCAGCTCACGTGGAGGAAGAACGACATGTCCCAGCCACCGACCGGGCCGGGCGGCTACCCGCCGTACCCGCCGCAGCCGCCGGCCGCGCCCGGTCAGCCGCCGTCGGGCGGCGCCCCGCACGGCACCACCTACGGCACCCCCCGCCAGCACGCTCCCGAGCAGGCCGTGCCGCAGCAGTACGGCACCCAGCCCGCCGGGCCCGCCGGTTACCCGCAGTCGGCGCCGCCGGCCGGGTCCGCCGGTTACCCGCAGTCCGCGCCGCCGGCCGGGTCCGGCTACGCCCCGGCCGGGACGCCGGCTGCCGCGCCCCAGGCCGGCCAGGTCTCCGTCCCGCCCGCCTTCGGACAGCCGATGTCCGTGCCCCCCGCGTCCGGGCCGGCGTACGGGCAGCCGATGTCCGGCCCGCCCGGCTCCACCCCGCCCTTCGGCGCCCCCGCGCCGGGTGCCGGCAAGAGCCGCAAGGTGCTGGTCCTGGCCGTGGTGGCCGGGCTGCTCTTCGTCCTCGGCGGGGTGATGACCGGCCTGTTCGTCAGCACGAGCAGTGAGCTGGACCGCACCGAGAAGAAGATGGCCAGCGAGGTCAGCCAGCGCGACGGCACCATCGCGGCCAACGGCAAGGAGATCGAGAAGCTCAAGGCCGACCTCCAGTCGGTGAAGGACAAGCTGGACGACACCGAGCAGGACCTCACCGGCACCCGCAACGACCGGGACGAGCAGGCCCGGCAGAAGAAGGTCATCGCCAACTGCCTCGACAAGCTGACCACCGCGCTCGGCGCGGCGGCGGCCGGCAACAAGGCGGCCTACGACAAGGCCGTCCAGGGCATGGACAAGATCTGCAACGAGGCCGAGAAGTATCTGTGAGGTGACCCGTCGCGGGGTCAGGCCGCGCCGGCGGGGCGACGCTCCGGCAGCGCGGTCACCCCGGGCGGGGGCAGCCCGGCGGTCGAGGCCAGCAGCGCGCACCAGGCGCGCAGGTGCGGGGCGAGGTCGTCGTCGACCGGCGTCCAGGAGGCACGGATCTCGATGTCGCCGGCCGCGGGCGGCCCGGCCAGGTCGCCGAACCGGGTCGACATGGTCTGGGTGATCGTGCCGCCGATCGCGGTGTGACCGGCGTCCTGCGCGTCCAGGGCGTCGGTCAGCCACGTCCAGCCCACTCCGGGCAGCAGCGGGTCGGCGGCCAGGTCCACCTCCAGCTCCGCCGTCACGTAGGTGACCAGCCGCAGGTTGCCCCGCCACGCCTCGTGCCCGGCCGGGTCGTGCAGCAGGATCAGCCGCCCGGAGGCCACCTCGTCGCCGTCGCGCACGACGGTGGCGGAGAGCGCGAAGGCGTACGGGGCGAGGCGCTGCGGCGCGCCGACCTCCTCCAGCACGATCTCCGACCGGGGTGCCGCGGACCGCAGCCCGGCGACCGCGCGGGCGAAGGTCTCCGGGAGCGCGATCGGGGCGGCCATGCCGGCAGCCTATGCCCGGCGACCCGTCGCCGCCGGAACGGCACGCCGGGAGCCGGCCCTCCCGCGGCCCGCGTGCGACGGCCCGGCGGGCCGGGGAGGCCCCGCCGGAGGCGCCTTCGTCCCGGCGGGCTGACGGGGGTCACAAAAGGCGGCGCTGCCCGCTGCCGCGCGCATGCCGCGTGGCACGATGGCCGCGATGACCACCACCACGACGGGCGACGACGCCCGAGACGAAGACCTCCGCTCCGGCGGACCGGCCGACTCGCCCTTCGTCCGGGCCTGCCGGCGTCGGCCCGTCCCGCACACCCCGGTCTGGTTCATGCGGCAGGCCGGCCGGTCGCTGCCGGAGTACCGCGAGATCCGGGCCAACGTGGCGATGCTGGAGTCCTGCCGCCGCCCCGAGCTGGTTACCGAGATCACCCTCCAGCCGGTACGCCGGCACGGGGTGGACGCCGCGATCCTGTTCAGCGACATCGTCGTGCCGGTCGCCGCCGCCGGGGTGGACCTGGACATCGTGCCCGGCACCGGCCCCGTGGTGGCCGAGCCGGTGCGCACCCTGCCCGACGTGGAACGGATCCGGCCGATCACCCGCGACGACGTCTCCTACGTGGACGAGGCGGTCCGACTGCTCGTCGCCGAGCTGGGCGACACCCCGCTGATCGGCTTCGCCGGCGCGCCGTTCACCCTGGCCAGCTACCTGGTCGAGGGCGGCCCGTCGCGCACCCACGCGAAGACCAAGGCCCTCATGTACGGCCAGCCGGAGCTGTGGCACGCGCTCTGCCGCCGGCTGGCCGAGGTGACGCTGGGGTTCCTGCGGGTCCAGGTGGCCGCCGGGGTCTCCGCGGTGCAGCTCTTCGACTCGTGGGCCGGCGCGCTGTCCGAGGCCGACTACCGCCGCTTCGTGCTGCCGCACTCCGCCGCGGTGCTCGCGGGGCTGGCCGACGCGGGCGTGCCCCGGATCCACTTCGGGGTGGGCACCGGCGAGCTGCTCGGCGCGATGGGTGAGGCCGGCGCCGACGTGGTCGGCGTCGACTGGCGTACGCCGCTGGACGTGGCGACCCGCCGGATCGGCCCGGACAAGGCCGTGCAGGGCAACCTCGACCCGTGCGTGCTGCTCGCGCCGTGGCCGGTCGTGGAGGGCGAGGTGCGGCGGATCCTGGAGCAGGGCCGGGCCGCGCCCGGGCACGTGTTCAACCTGGGGCACGGCGTGCCGCCGGAGACCGACCCCGACGTGCTGACCCGGGTGGTGGCCCTGGTGCACGAGCTGTCCGCCCAGCCGGCGGACCGGGGCTGAGCGGCATGCGGGCGCCGTGGCGGGTGGCGGTGGTCGGCGGCGGGATCGCCGGGCTGGCCGCCGCGGTCCGGTTGCGTGACCGCGCCCCCGCCGACACCGAGATCACCGTGTACGAGCAGTCCGGCACGCTCGGCGGCAAGCTGCGCACCGGCGAGCTGGCCGGCTCGGCGGTGGAGTTCGGGGCGGAGTCGTTCCTGATGCGCGACCCGGCCGGGGGCGAGTCCGCCGCCGTGGCCCTGGTCCGCCGGCTCGGCCTGGGCGAACGGATCGTGCACCCCACCGTCGGGCAGGCCGCGCTGGTGGTCGACGGCGCGCTGCGCCCGATCCCGGGCGGCACGCTGGTGGGCGTACCGGGGGACCTGGAGCGGGTGACCACGGTCGCGCGCCCGACGGCGGACGCCGACACCGACGCGGGCCGGCCGCTGCTCGGTGCGGACGACGACGTCTCGGTCGGCGCGCTGGTCCGGGCCCGGTTCGGCGACGAGGTGGTCGACCGGCTGGTCGAACCGATGCTCGGCGGCGTCTACGCGGGCCGGGCCGACGACCTGTCCCTGGTGACCACCATGCCGGCGCTGGCCCGGGCCGCCCGGGTGGAGCACACCCTGGTGGGGGCGGTGCGCGCCGCGCAGGCCGCCGCTCCCCGGTCGCCGGGTACGCCGGTCTTCGGCACCCTGGCCGGTGGGCTCAGCACGCTGGTCCGGGCCGCGGCGGCGGCGAGCGGGGCGACGATCCGGCGGGACGCGGCCGTGCGCGAGCTGACCCCGACCGGGCCCGGGTGGCGGCTGACCGTCGGCCCGACCCGCGACCCGGAGCTGGTCGACGTCGACGCCGTGGTGCTGGCCGTGCCGGCCCGGCCGGCGGCGCGGCTGCTCGGCGGTCCGGCACCGGCGGCGGCCGAGCGCGTCGGCGAACTGGACTACGCCAGCGTCGCGCTGGTCACCCTCGCGCTGCCCGAGCCGGAGCTGCCCGAGCTGTCCGGCTTCCTGGTGCCCGGCACCGAGGGGCTGCTGATCAAGGCGTCGACCTTCTTCACCACGAAGTGGGGGCACCTGCGCCGGGCGGACGGGCTGGCGCTGGTCCGCGCCTCCGTCGGCCGGTACGGCGAGGAGCGGCAGGTGCAGCGCACCGACGAGGACCTGGCCGCCACCGTGCACCGGGAACTGTCGGCGGTGCTCGGTGCGCCGCTGCCCGCCCCGGTCGCCGGGCACGTGCAGCGCTGGGGCGGGTCACTGCCGCAGTACGCCCCGGGTCACGCCGACCGGGTGGCCGCCGCGCGGGCGGTCCTGCGGGCGCACCACCCGACGCTCGTCCTGGCCGGCGCCGGGTACGACGGCGTCGGCATCCCGGTCTGCGTCCGCTCCGGCGAGACGGCGGCCGAAGAGATCATCACAGCACTGGGAGGATCGGGGACATGACCGAGCAGACCAACGCGGCCCGGCTGCGGGAGCTCAACGCCAGCATCCGCTACACCATGTGGTCGGTGTACCGGGCCAGCAGCCCGCTTCCGTCGCTGCGTGAGAACGTCACCGGCGAGGTCGAGACCCTCTTCGAGGAACTGGCCGGCAAGGACGTGGTCGTCCGCGGCACGTACGACGTCTCGGGCCTGCGCGCCGACGCGGACCTGCTGATCTGGTGGCACGCCGCCTCCAGCGACGCCCTCCAGGACGCGTACCTGCGGTTCCGTCGCACCACCCTGGGGCGGGCGCTCACCCCGGTCTGGTCCCAGATGGCCCTGCACCGGCCGGCGGAGTTCAACAAGAGCCACATCCCGGCGTTCCTCGCCGGCGAGGAGGCCCGCTCGTACGTGTGCGTCTACCCGTTCGTCCGTTCCTACGAGTGGTACCTGCTGCCGGACGCCGAGCGGCGCGAGCTGCTCGCGGAGCACGGCAAGCTGGCCCGCGGCTACCCCGACGTGCGGGCCAACACGGTCGCCTCGTTCGCGCTCGGCGACTACGAGTGGATGCTCGCCTTCGAGGCCGACGAGCTGCACCGGATCGTCGACCTGATGCGCGACCTGCGGGCCGCCGGCGCCCGCCGGCACGTGCGGGAGGAGATCCCCTTCTACACCGGCCGCCGCCGCTCGGTCGCCGACATCGTCAACGGCCTCGTCTGACGTAGGGTCCGGGACCGGCCCGCACCGCGCTGTCGAGCTGCCGCACCCGGTGGCGGCGACGGCGAGCGGCCGCCCCGGGCGGAGGCTGGCCCGCTAGCGGATCCGGTCGACGCCTTCGCGGCGCATCGGGGTGTGCGGGATGCCGTCCTCGACGTAGTCGGGGCCGCTGACGGCGAAGCCGTGCCGGGCGTAGAAGCCGACGAGGTGGGACTGGGCCTCCAGCACGCACGGGCGGTCGCCGACCACCTCCAGTGCCGCCGCCATCAGCCGACCGGCGTGCCCGCCGCCGCGCGCCCGCGGCGTGACCACCACCCGCCCGATCCGCGCCACGCCGCCCGGGTCGGCGAGGATCCGCAGGTACGCCGCCGGCGCGCCGCCGTCGTCGAGCCACAGGTGCCGGGTGCCGGGCTCGACGTCCCGCCCGTCGAGTTCCGGGTACGGGCACGCCTGCTCGACCACGAACACGTCGATCCGGAGCCGGAGCAGGTCGTGGAAGGTGCGGGCGTCCAGGTCGGCGAACGAGGCGACCCGGATCGGAAGGTTCTGCTGCGGCATGCGGCGATGGTAGATCGACTCACGGGCTGCGCGTGTCGCCGAGTGACTCCAGCAGGGTCCGCAGGGTGTCCGCGAGGGTGTCGCGCTGCGCCGGGGTGAGCGCGGCAAGCAGTCGGTTCTCGGTGGCGACGTGGTCGGGCAGGACCCGGTCGATGAGCGCAAGTCCCTCGTCGGTGAGGCCGACCTGCACCGCGCGGCCGTCGGTGTCGCTGCGGGTGCGGGTCACTAGGTTGCGCGCCTCGAGGCGGTCGAGCCGCTGGGTGACGGCGCCGGAGGTGACCATCGACGAGTGCATCAGCTGGGTCGGGGTCAGCCGGTGGGGCGGGTCGCTGCGGCGCAGCGTGGCGAGCACGTCGAAGGACGCGGCGTCGAGGCCGTGCGCGCTGAACGTGCGGTGCAGCTCCGCCCCGACGAGCCGGGAGAGCCGGGACAGGCGACCGAACACCCCCATCGGGGAGGCGTCCAGATCCGGTCGTTGGGCGGCCCATTGCGCCAGCACCCGGTCGACGTGATCGGCCATCCGACCACCCTAGCAGCGGTGCCTTAGCGGTGAGGTAGTTCACGGCGGGCGTCGCGGGATTTACCTTAGCGCTCAGCTAAATTATCTCAGTGCTAAAGAACCGGACGCTCGTCCTCGGCGTGACCGCGCTGGCCCCGGCGATCTGGGGGACCACCTATCTCGTCACCACCGAGCTGCTGCCCCCGCAGCGCCCGCTGCTGGCCGCGGTGGTGCGTGCCCTGCCCGCCGGTCTCCTCCTGGTCGCGGTCACCCGGCAACTGCCCAGGGGCGCGTGGTGGTGGCGGGCGGCGGTGCTCGGCGCCCTGAACATCGGCTTCTTCTTCGCGCTGTTGTTCGTCGCCGCGTACCGGCTTCCGGGCGGGGTCGCCGCGACCGTCGGCGCGGTGCAGCCGCTCCTGGTCGCCGCGCTCTCCGCCGGCGTGCTCGGCGACCGGCTGACCCCGCGTACCGTCCTCGCCGGCGCGGCGGGGGTGGCCGGGGTCGGGCTGCTGGTGCTCCGGGCGGACGCCCGCCTCGACGCCGTCGGCGTCGCCGCCGCGCTCGGCGGCGCGGTGGTGATGGCCGGCGGCGTGGTGCTCAGCAAACGGTGGTCGTCGCCCGCGCCGCTGCTGGCCACCACGGGTTGGCAGCTCGCCGCCGGCGGCCTGCTGCTCCTTCCGGTCGCCGTGCTGGTCGAGGGTCCCCCGCCGGCGGTGCTGACAGCCGGGAACCTGATCGGGTACGGCTACCTCACGCTCGTCGGCTCCGCCCTCGCCTACGCCCTCTGGTTCCGCGGCATCCGCGCCCTCACGCCCACCACCGTCACCTTCCTCGGCCTGCTCAGCCCGCTGGTGGCGACGGCGTTGGGCTGGCTCGTGCTCGCCCAGGAGCTCACCCCGGCGCAGCTGTCGGGCGGGCTGGTCGTCCTCGCCGCCATCGTCGTGCAGTCCCGGGCGTCCCGCCCGGCCCGATCGCCGCGCCGCATCGCCCCGTCGGCGGCGGCCCCCCGGTGAAACCCGCGTCAGGCGGGGCGGGCGCCCACCGCGTCGCGGATCTCGGCGCCCTGGGCGCCCTCCTCGGCGCGGGCGCAGTGCGCGCAGCAGAAGAACCGGCCGGACACCTCCACCCCGTGCCCGACGATCTTGATCTGGCAGTGCTCGCAGATCGGCGCCATCTTGTGCACGGCGCACTCGAAGCAGTCGAAGGTGTGCACGTCGCCGCTGACGGTTCGCACCTCGAACGCCATCCAGTAGTCGTTACCGCAGACCTCGCAGGTTGCCACGACATAACCCCCCGAAACAGGACACGTTTTCCCAAGCCTGCGGTACGCGCGCGGCTCTGGCGGTCGAAACGGTCGAGCTGGTCGGGTCCGGCGGCGTGTCGCCCCCGGCGTGTCGGCCGTTGTACGGGGTGACCGCGTGCGACCGGAGGAACGACGACATGATCAAGCGGAACAAGCTCTTCGGCAACCAGACCCGGGTCACGTTCAGCCTGCCCCGCGACACCCCGCCCGGCGCCGTCAGCGTGGTCGGCTGCTTCAACGGCTGGGAGCCGGGGCGGCACGAGTTGGTCCCGCGCCGCGACGGCACCCGTACGGTCACCGTGCGGCTCGGCCCGGGTGAGTACCGCTTCCGCTATCTCGCCAGCGGGGGTGTGTGGCTGGACGACGACTCCGCCGACCGGATCGACGAGCGGGGCGGCCTGCTGTTGCTCTGAGGGCTGCGCGCTGAGGGTCATCGATGTTTTTATCGACAGGAGTCTTTACTGTTAAGAAGGTTTAATTTATGTTGGGTGGCATCTCACCAGCCCGAAGTCCGAAGGAGCTGCCACCATGCGCCGAAGAATCACCATCCCGCTCGTGGCGACGGGCGCCGTCGTCTCCACCCTGGCCGTCGCGGCGCCCGCCCAGGCCCACGGCTACGTGTCGGGGCCGCCGAGCCGCCAGGCGCTCTGCGCCCAGGGCCGGGTCCCGGACTGCGGGCAGATCAAGTACGAGCCGCAGAGCGTGGAGGGCCCGAAGGGGCTGCGCAGCTGCCACGCCGGGATCGCCCACTTCGCCGTCCTGAACGACGACAGCCGTGGCTGGCCCGCCACCGCGGTCGGCTCCTCGGTGACCTTCACCTGGACCAACACCGCCCGGCACGCCACCAGCAACTGGGAGTACTTCGTCGGTGGCACCCGGGTGGCGGTCTTCGACGGCGGTGGGCGGCAGCCCGGGGCCACCGTCTCGCACACCGTCAACCTGAGCGGCTGGCCCGGGCGGCAGAAGGTGCTCGCCGTGTGGAACATCGCGGACACCGCCAACGCCTTCTACTCCTGCGTCGACCTCGAGGTCGGCGGGGGCGGCGGCCCGTCGCCCACGCCGAGCCCGACGCCGCCGGCCCCGTCGCCCACCCCGACCCCCACCGCCTCCCCGACCACCCCTCCCGCCCCGGGCGGCAGCTGGACGGCGGGCCGGGCGTACCAGGCCGGCGACCAGGTCACCTACGGCGGGCTGACGTACCGCTGCCGGCAGGCGCACACCGCGATCCCCGGCTGGGAACCGCCCTACGTGCCGGCGCTCTGGACCCAGGTCTGACCGTACGGGTGCGGCCCGCCCCCCGGCGCCCGCCGCACCCGTCACCACCCCCCGGATCGGAGTACGCCATGCGACGGCTGCGCACGGTCGCCCTGCTCGCCGCTCTGCTGCTGGCACCCGGCTGCGGCGCGGGAACACCCCCGGCGCCGCCCGCGCCCGCAACGAGCGCGGCCACCGGGAGCGCGCTGAGCGGGCTGGACGTGGTCTTCCTGACCACCATGGCGGCGCACACCGAGCAGACGCTGGAGATGGTGCGGCTCGGCCGGGACCGGGTGACCGACCGGAAGCTGCGTACCCTGGTCGCCGCCATCGAGGTCACCGAGTCCGACGAGCTCGCCACGATGCGCGGCTGGCTGCGGGACGCCGGGCCCGCCGCCGGGGCAGCCCACCGGCACGACCACGACCACGGGACCGCCGCCGGGGACCTGGCACGCCTGCGGGCCGCCCCGGACGGCGAGGTCGACCGCGTCCTGCTCGACGTGCTCGGCGCCCACCAGGGCGGGGCGGCCGACCTGGCCCGGGCGCACCTGGCGGTCGGCAGCGACCCGAGGGTGCGCGACCTCGCCGGACGCGTCGAGCGCTCGCGTACGGCCGAGGTCTCGCTCCTGGCCGGGCTGGCGGCGGCCCGGCGCTGACCCGGCGGCCCGTGGTCGGGGTCGCCCGGCCGCCCGACCCGGCGGCGCCCCCGCCTCAGGCGTCGGCGCGCGGCTCCAGCCGGATGGAGACCGAGTTGACGCAGTGCCGGGTGTCCCTGGGGGTGAAGCCCTCGCCCCGGAACACGTGACCGAGGTGGCTGTCGCACCGGGCGCAGCGGATCTCGGTGCGGCTCATCCCCAGGCTGCGGTCCTCGATCTCCTTGACCGCGCCGGGGATGGCGTCGTCGAAGCTGGGCCACCCGCAGTGCGAGTCGAACTTCGTGTCGCTCGGGAAGAGCTCCGCGCCGCAGGCCCGGCAGCGATAGATCCCCGGCGTCTTCGTGTCGACGTACTCGCCGGTCCACGGGCGCTCGGTGCCGGCCTCCCGCAGCACCCGGAACTCCTCGGGGCTGAGCCGGACCCGCCACTCTTCCTCGGTGCGGGGCAGTTCGCTCTCGTCAAGACTCACCCGCCAACGGTACGCCGGACGTCGGGGGTGTGGCATAGGGTCGCGCCATGGGTGGCACGAAGGCCGCGGCCGAAGAGATCGAGGTGGCCGGGCACACCGTACGGCTGACCAGCCCGGAGCGGGTCATCTTCCCGCAGCGCGGCTTCACCAAGGCCGACGTCTTCCACTACTACGTCGCCGTGGGCGACGGCATCATGCGCGCGCTGCGCGGGCGTCCCACCACATTGCAGCGTTTCCCCGAGGGCGTCGAGGGGGAGGCGTTCTTCCAGAAGCGGGTGCCCGCGCGGGGCGTGCCGCCGTGGGTGGAGACGGCCACCATCAGCTTCCCGAGCGGTCGCAGCGCCGCCGAACTCTGCCCGGCCGACCTGGCCCACGTGGCGTGGGCCGCCCAGATGGGCACCATCGTGTTCCACCCGTGGCCGGTGCGCGCCGCCGACGTCGACCGCCCCGACGAGCTGCGCATCGACCTCGACCCGCAGCCGGGCACCGACTTCGCCGACGCGGTCGCCGCCGCCGGCGAGCTGCGCGGGCTCCTCGACGAGCTGGGCGTCCCCGGCTGGCCGAAGACCTCGGGGGGTCGCGGCGTGCACGTCTACCTGCGGATCGCGCCACGCTGGACGTTCACCGAGGTGCGCCGGGCCACCATCGCGCTCGCCCGCGAGCTGGAGCGGCGCCGGCCGGAGCTGGTCACCACCGCCTGGTGGAAGGAGCAGCGGGGCACCCGCGTCTTCGTCGACTACAACCAGATGGCGCGGGACCGCACGATCGCCTGCGCGTACTCGCTGCGGGCCAACGCCCGGGCCACCGTCTCCACCCCGGTCACCTGGGACGAGTTGCCCGACGTCGACCCGGACGACTTCGACCTGCGCAGCGTCCCGGCCCGGCTGGCCGAACGCGGCGACCCGCACGCCGGCATCGACGACTCGGCGTGGGACATCACCCCGCTGCTGGAGTGGGCCGACCGGGACGCCGCCGCCGGCCAGGGCGACATGCCGTACCCGCCGGACCACCCCAAGATGCCCGGCGAGCCGAAGCGGGTGCAGCCCTCCAAGGACCGCGACCGGCCCCGCTGACCGGCCCGCGCCGGCTGCCGCCCGATGGCGTGGCCGTCACCGCCGGTCGGCGTACGCCTCCACGGCCTCCTTGGCCGAACGCAGGTCCGCGCCGGTCGCCTTCCGGTACGCGGCGATCGCCTTGATCTTGTCGCCCCGGGCCAGGTGTTCCCGGACCCCCGGCGGCACGGGCGCGGCGTCCACCACGCCCAGGTGGTCCATCACCAGCGTGAGCCGACGCTCGATCTCGGCGAGCCGGTACGCGGTCCGCGCCTGCTCGGCCCTGCCGGGCACCTGGGCGGCGAGCAGCGCGACGACGGCGACCACGAGCACGGTGAGGACGATCTCCATCCGGCGATGGAAGCACAGCGCCGCCATCCCGTCCGCCCGCGCCCGACGATGGACCGCCGCCGATCTGGTAACGATCAAGTAACGGGCGCGAACCTTTCCCGGACCGTCACCCCTCTCCCTGATCGTCGGCCCGACACCGGGCCAGGGGAGGGCATCGGATGAAGCTGGTGTGGAGGCGGGCCCACGAGGCGCGCGGGCTGTTGCTCGCCGCGGCGGTCGCGGCCCTGGTGGCGGTCGCGTTGGTCACCGGCCTCTCCGACTACAACCGCCGAGCCGTCGAGGCCGGCCAGCGCGCCCTGCTCACCGGGGCCTCCTTCGAGGAGCGCAGCGTCCTGGTCAGCGGTGCGGCCGGCCGGGACGCGACCGAGTTCGCCACCCGGGACCGGGCGGTCCGCGACGGCTTCGCCGCCGGTCTCGGCGGTGCGCCGATCACCGTCGACGCCGCCCGCTACGGCGGTGGCCGCGAGCTGACCGGCGACCTCGGCCCGGTGGTCCGGGAGGGCGACGACCCGGTCTTCGCCAGCCTCGCGACCCTCGACGACCTGCCCCGCCACGCGGAGCTGAGCAGCGGCGCGTGGCCCACCCCCGGGGCGTCGCCCATGCAGGTGACGTTGCCGGAGAAGGTCGCCGGCGCGCTCGGGATGGCCACCGGCGACCGGGTGCCGATGCTGGACCGCAGGTCCGAGCGGACCAGCGAGGTGGTGCTCGTCGGGACGTGGCGCCCGCGCGACGCGGCCGACCCGTACTGGCTGCTGGCCCCCGGGGTGGGCGCCGGCAGCGCGGCGGACTCCGGCACCTCGTACGGGCCCTTCGTGCTGGACCGGGCCGACTTCGTCGCGACCTACCCGGGCGCGGTGTCGGCGTCCTGGGTGGTCGAGCCGGACCTCGCGGCCGTGGCCCGCGCCGGCCGGCTGCTCGACGTGCGGGCGGCGCTGAGCGCCGCCGTCGCCGAGGTGCCCGAGACGGCCGGGCTGGGCTCCTCGGCCCAGACCGTCACGGCGATCGACCGGCTGCTCGACCGCGTCGCCCGGGCCGACCTGGTCGGGCGCTCCTCACTGGCCACCCCGCTGCTGCTGATCGTGGTCCTCGGCGGGTACGCGCTGGTGCTGGTCGCCGCGCTGCTGCACGAGGACCGGCGGGGCCAGACCGCCCTGCTCCGGGCCCGCGGCGCCGCCCGGCGGCAACTGGCCGGCCTGGCGGCCCGGGAGGCGGCGCTGGTCGTCCTGCCCGCCGGCGTGCTGGGGCCCCTGATCGCCGGCGAGGCGCTGCGGCACGTGGGCACCGACGGTGCCGCCCCGCTGGCGCTCTCCTCGGGAAACACCACGCTGGTCTGGGCCGCCGCGGCCGCCACCGCCGCCGGTTGCCTGGTCGCGATGGTCGTCCCGACGCTGCGGGGGGCCGGCACGTACGTCGCCGACATGGCGGCCCGGTCCCGTCCCACCCGCGCCGCGACCGTCCAGCGGGCCAGCCTCGACCTGGTGCTGGTCGGCTTCGCCGTGCTGGCCTGGACGCAGCTGCGCCAGTACTCCTCGCCGGTCACCGGGGCCGGCGGGCGGCTCGGGGTCGACCCGCTGCTGGTCGCCGCGCCGACGCTGGGCGTGCTCGCCGGCGCGGTCGTGGCGCTGCGGTTGCTGCCGCCCGCGACCCGGTTCGCCGAGCGGTTCGTCGACCGCCGGCCGTGGACGGCGACGATGTTCGGCATGTGGCAGGCCGGCCGGCGCCCGCACGCCGGCCCGGTGCTGCTGCTCGCCCTCGCCGTCGGCGGCAGCACCCTGGCCTGGTCGCTGGTGACGACGGGGGAGCGGTCGCAGGCCGACCAGGCCGAGCACACCGTCGGCGCCGACCTGCGGGTCGTCGAGCGCACCGGCGCGGCGCCCGACGACCGGGCCGGTCAGCTCGGCGTGCTGCCCGGCGTCGACGGGGTGCTGCCGGCCTGGCGGGACGAGATCCGCCTCGGCCGCGACGACCTGCCGACGACGGTGGTGAGCCTGGACGCCGTGGGCGCGGCCGGCGTGCTGCGGCTCAACGAGCGACTGGCCGACGAGCCGGTGCCGGCGCTGCTGGACCGGCTGACCCGGGCGCGCGGCGCGCCGGCCGGCATGGACCTGCCCGCGGGCACCCGCTCCCTCACCGGCACCGTGCGTACGCCCGTGCGGGACGCCGTCACGCCGCACCAGATCGGTCTCTGGGTGCTGTTGACCCGGGCGGACGGGCTGGCCTTCCGGATCCCGGCGGGCAGCAGCGGCAGCGACGGCCGGCCGGTGCCGTTCACCGTCGCCGTCCCCGACGGGGCGGGCGCCGTGCGGCTGTCCGGCTTCGAGATCGACGGCGGGGACGCGCGCGGGCGGGCGTACCGCCTGGAGGTGTCGGACCTGCGGCTGGTCGGCGCGGACGGCGCGGCCCAGCCGGCGTCGCTGGCCGGCGGGTGGGTGGCCGCCGACGGCCAGGGAAAACCGGTCAGCGCGAACGTCACGGCCACCGGCCTGAGCGCCGAGCGGGAGGTCGAATACCTGGCGGGGGGCCGGTTCGCGTTCCAGCCGCCGAGCCGCTTCGCCCTGGTGCCGGCCGCCGAGAACCGGCCGGTACCCGCGCTGATGACCCCGGCGGTGCGCGACGCGCTGAGTCTGCGCACCGGTGACACGGTCGACCTCGTGCTGTCCGGCGCGACGCTGCCGGTCACGCTGGTGGGCGAGCTGGACGAGGTGCCGTCCACGGCCGGCGAGGGCGTGCTGCTGGACCTGCCGGCGGCGACGGACTGGCTGATCCGGGACCGGGGCGCCATCCGGCCGGTCGCGGAGTGGTGGCTGGGCACCGACGGCGACGGCCACGCCGAGGCGGCCCGCGGGGCGGCCGAACTGGCCGGCACCACGCTGCTCGACCGGCGGGAGGTGGCCGAGCGGGCCGCCGGCGACCCGTACTGGCAGGGGGCCCGCACCGGGCTGCTCGCCGCCGCGCTCGGGTCGGTGCTGCTGGCGCTGGTCGGCCTGGTCGTCGACGTCTGGGCGACCGCCCGGCACCGGCTGGGGGAGTTCGCCGTGCTGCACACGCTCGGCGCCAGCCCCCGGCTGCTGGCCCGGGCGCTGCTGGCCGAGCAGACTTTCCTGGCCGGCATCGGCGTCGGCGTCGGCCTGCTGCTGGGCGCCGCGGTCGGCGCGACCATGGCCCCGCTGGTCATCCTCACGCCGTCCGCCGGTCGGCCGGTGCCGGAGGCGGCCTTCGTGGTGCCCTGGCTGCCCATCGGCCTGACCGCGCTCGGCCTGCTGCTGGCGGCACTCGCCTTCAGCGCGTTCATCGCCCTCGGCATCCGGCAGCGGGTGGCCGTGGCGCAGCTGCGGATCGGGGGAGACCGGTGACCGGGTGGAGCGTAGGGACGACCAGGAGCGGAGACGGGGCGTGGTGAGCATCGGGGCGGTCACCCGCCGGGTACGGGCGTACGGCGGACAGTTCCTGCTGCTCGCGGCGCTGACGCTGGTCGCCGTGCTGGTGATCAGCGGCGTGCCGAGGATCGTCAACGATCACGCCCAGCAGGGCCTGCGGTCCCACCTGGGCGCCGTGCCGCCGCAGCAGCGCGACGTGACGTACTCGACCGGGCCGCTCGTCGACACGGACACCGACACCTCCCTGGTGGCCACGCACCAGGGCGACCTGGCGAAGCTGGAGGCCGGACTGCCGCCGGTCGTACGCCGGATGGTCGAACAGCGGTGGTTCACCGCGGAGACCGCGGCCAGCCGGGTGCGAGGCCCGGACCTGGCGGCGAAGAACCTCCTGGTCGACCTCGGCCTGCGGGCCGTGCCGGGGGTCGAGGAGGCCGGCACCCTGGTCGAGGGGCGCTGGCCGGCCGACGCGCCGAAGGGCCAGCCGGTGCAGGTGGCGCTGGCCGAGGACGTCGCCCGCAAGCTGAACCTGCGGCTCGGCAGCCGGCTCACCCTCGCCGCGCCGACTGCCGGCTCGCCCTTCGAATCCATGCCCCCCGTCCAGGTCGCCGTGGTCGGTCTCTTCCAGCCCCGCGCCGGCACCGACGGGTTCTGGGACGGCCTGCCGCCGCTGTTGCGGATCGTCGAGCCGGAGGGGGACGGCGAACCCTTCATCATCGTCGGCGTCGTCGACGGCGCGGCGCTGGACCGCCAGGCTGTCGCCGGCTGGCCGATGTCGTTCAGCTGGCGCTACCGGTTGGGTGCCGACGGCATCGACGTCCGCGAACTGGACCAGGTGATCGACGGCCTCCAGCAGACGACCCGGGAGACGGCCGGCCGGGACATCATCCAGGGGCTGGACATCCCGCTGCGGGAGTTCGCCGCCGAGGTGGACAGCGCCCGGACGGTGCTCGGGGTGATCGCCGCGGGCGTGTTGGCCACGCTGGCCGGCCTCGTGGCGCTGGCCGCCGGGCTGCTGGTGCGCCGGCGCCGGGCGGAGTTCGTCCTGCTGCGTGCCCGGGGCGGGGCGGCCACCACGAACGCGGGCCGCAGCCTGGCCGAGGCGCTGCTGGTGGTGCCGCCCGCCGCCGTGCTCGGCTGGCTGCTCGGCGGCCTCGCTCCCGGGGCGCCCGGGGAGACCTGGTGGCTCGCCGTCGTCGCGACCGTCCTGGTGGCGTCGGCGCTGCCGGTGGCCACCCTCGCCGTCTCCACCGGCGGCACCGGGCGGCGTGACCTGGTCGGAGCGCGCCCCTCCGTGCGTCGGCTCACGGTGGAGGCGGCGCTGCTGGTCCTCGCGGGTCTCGCGGTCGTGCTGCTGCGCCGCCGTGGCCTCACTCCCGGCGAGGTCGATCCGCTGCTGGTCTCGGTCCCGGTGCTGCTGGCCGTCGCCGCGGCGGTGGTCGCGATGCGGTTGTACCCGTGGCCGCTGCGGCTGGTCAGTCGGCTCGCGGCCCGCGCCCGGGGCAGCGTCGCCTTCCTCGGTACCGCCCGGGCCGGCCGGTCGGTCGTCGCCGTACCGCTGGTGGTCGTCGTGCTGGCCATCGCGACGGCGGCGTTCTGCGCGGTGACGGCCGCCGGGATCGAGGCGAGCCGGGACCGGGCCGCCAGCCGGGCGGTCCCCGCCGACGCCCTGATCCTGGGGGAGCGGATCGCCCCGGACACGGGCGCCGAGTTGGAGCGGCTGCCGGGGGTGCGCGCCGCGAGTCCCGTGCTGCACGAGGTGGGCCAGCGCCTGACGAAGGACGCGATCGGCACCGACACCATGCTCGGCAGCGTCACCGTGCTCATGGTCGACGGCCCCGCCCTGGCCCGGATGGTCGGCCAGGCCGGCGTCGACGTGACGGTGCCCGCGGCGCTGCGCACCCCCGCCGGGGGAGCCGGGCCGCTGCCCGCGGTGGTCTCCCCGGCGGTCGCCGCCGAGCTGGCCGCCGCCGGACTGGACGGCTCCGCCTTCGTCAGCGCCCAGGGCCAACGGTACGAGTTCCGGGTCGCCGAGCGGACGGAGAGCTTCCCGCTGCTGCGCGCGGGCAGCAGCCGGTTCGTCATCCTGCCCTGGCAGTCGTTGCCCCGCCGGGACTACGCCGCCGTGCCGACCGGCTTCCTGGTCGTCGGCGACGGGCTGGACGTCGAGGCGCTGCGCCGGGTCGGCGACGCCGGGCAGTCCCGCTTCCAGACGGGCGGGACGGTCGTCGGTCGGGAGCGCCTGCGCGGCGTCGAGGTGCTCACCTTCGCGGACACCCGCCGGCAGGTGGGCGAGGGCGGTGCGAACGGGGTGCTCGCCTTCGGGTTCGCCGCCGGCGCGGCCGGCGGGACCGCGCTCGGCCTGCTCGCGATCGCCTTCACGGTGCTCGCCGGCGCCCGGGAGCGCGGCCAGGTGCTGTCCCGGCTGCGCACCCTCGGCCTGTCCCGGCGCCAGTGGCGCGGGCTGCTGGTGGTGGAACTGGCCCCGCTGGTGGGCGTCTCGGTGGTGACCGGCGCGCTGGTCGGCACGGTGTTGCCGCTGCTGCTCACGCCGGTGCTCGGCCTGTCCGCCTTCACCGACGGCGTGGAGGTCCGGGTGGCGTTCGAGCCCGGCCTGGCGGCGGGGGTCGTCGCGTTGGGGGCGGTCGCCCTCGGCTTCGCGGTCGCCGTCGAGGCCCTGAACAACCGCCGGATGCGCCTCGGCGAGGTGCTCCGGCTCGGAGAGGAGAGCTGACATGACCGCTACCGCGGAGACCACCGCCGTGCCGGACCTGGCCGCCCTGCAACAGCGGGCCGCCGAGCGTGCGGCGGAGCGGGCCGGTGGCCGGGACCTGTTGCGCGGGCACATCGTCTGCGACGGGCTGGTCCGGATCTTCAAGACCGAGGGGGTGGAGGTGGTCGCGCTACAGGGGCTCGACCTGGTCATCGACCGGGGCGAGCTGGTGGCGATCGTGGGCGCCTCCGGTTCCGGCAAGTCGACCCTGCTGAACATCCTCTCCGGGCTGGACACCCCCACCGCCGGCATCGCCCGCGTGGGCGACTACGACCTGCTCAACCTCTCCGCACGGCGGAGACTGAGCTACCGGCGTGACATGGTGGGGTTCGTCTGGCAGCAGACCGGCCGCAACCTGCTGCCGTACCTGACCGCGCTGGAGAACGTCGAGCTGCCGATGCGGCTGGCCGGTCGGCGGGGCGGCCGGCGGGCCAACCGCGAGCGGGCGCGGGAACTGCTCGACCTGGTCGGCGTGGGCCACTGCGCCGACCGGCGGCCGGGGCAGCTCAGCGGCGGCGAGCAGCAGCGCTGCGCGGTGGCGGTGGCGGTCGCCAACGACCCCGAGGTGCTCTTCGCCGACGAGCCGACCGGTGAGCTGGACGAGGCGACCGGCGCCGAGGTGTTCGGGGCGCTGCGCACCATCAACGCCGAACTCGGCGTCACCATCGTGGTGGTCACCCACGACCACGCCGTGGCCACCCAGGTCCGCCGGACCGTCGCGATCCGCGACGGCCGGACCGCCTCCGAGGTACGCCGGACCGCTCGGATCGGCGCGGACGGCAGCACCGAGCTGGTCAGCGAGGAGTACGCCGTGCTCGACCGCACCGGCCGGATGCAGCTGCCGGCGTCCTTCGTCGACGCCCTGTCGCTGCGGGACCGGGTACGGCTCAACCTGGAGCCGGACCACGTGGAGGTGCGGCCGGGCGACCGGGCGCGGGACGAGCGGGAGGCGACGCAGTGAGCGGGCCAGGAATCAGTCGGTACCGCGTGGCCGAGCCGGTCGGCCGCGCCGAGCGCAGCGGGGCGGGATCATGAGCGAGCGGGACGTGATGGCGGACGGCCGGTACGACGGGGCGACGGTCGACGGGCGCTCCGGCGGGACGGTGACGGACGGGCGCTCCGGGGACGTCGCGGACGGGCGGCCCGGCGCAGGCGTGGCGGGCGTCGCGGTCACCGACGAGGTGGTCCGGGTGACGGAGGTCAGCCGCACGTTCGGCCGCGGCGAGCACGCCGTGCACGCCGTGCGGGAGGTGTCCTTCTCCGCCGGGCGGGGCGAGCTGGTAGCCGTACGGGGACGCTCCGGGGCGGGCAAGACCACCCTGCTGAACCTCGTCGGCGGGCTGGACCGGCCCGACTCGGGCCGGGTGGTGGTGGCGGGGCACGACGTGACCGGGGTCGGCGAGCGGGAGCTGCTGGAGCTGCGCCGGGGCATCGTCGGCTTCGTGTTCCAGACCTTCGGGCTGGTGCCGATCCTCTCCGCCGCCGAGAACGTCGGCGTGCCGCTGCGGCTGGCGCGGGTGCCGGCGGCCGAGCGGGAGGAACGGGTGGCGGTGCTGCTGGAGCTGGTCGGCCTGGGCGGGCACGCCGCGCAGCGGCCGTACGAGCTGTCGGGCGGGCAGCAGCAGCGGGTGGCGGTGGCCCGGGCCCTGGCCAACGAGCCCGACCTGCTGATCGCCGACGAGCCCACGGGCCAGCTCGACTCGGAGACCGGCCGCTCGATCATGGACCTGATCCGGGCGGTCGTGCACGCTCGGGGCATGACCGCGCTGGTCGCCACCCACGACCCGGCCCTGATCGACCTCGCCGACCGCGTCCTCACCCTCCGCGACGGCCGCCTGGTCGACGGCTGACCGGGGCGGGTCCGCACCGACGTGCGGTGCGGACCCCCGGGCGCCGGCGACCAGGGCGAACGAGGCGCCCGGGCTGCGCGGGTCGAGGCCGGTGGCCGGCTCGTCGAGCGCGGCCCGCACTCAGTCCCGGCAGCGACGCCGGTGGTAGGCCACGGTGAGCGCGAGCAGCAGCGGACCCCAGAGCAGCAGCGGGAGGTAGCAGGCCAACAGCAACGCCGCTCCGCCGGGGGAGAAGCCGAACCCGTCGCCGCGCGGGAGCCCGCCAATCGCGGCGTACCCCCAGATCAGGATGAGCGCGACGCCGCCCGCGGTGGCCGCGGTCTCGGCGAACGGCGGCGGCACCCGCCGGCCGCCGACCAGCGGCAGCCAGCGTGGGAAGATCTCGCCCCACTGCCGGACGAGTCCGATCGAGAGCAGCGCCAGCGCCTCCTGGACCACGCTCAGCGACAGGATGTAGACGGCTTCCCAACCGCCGACCCGGACCGGCTCGCCGTTCACGAACGCGCCGATCGGGACGCCGGCCACCAGTGCGATGCGCCACAGCCCCGACGGGAGGGTGACCAGGGGAATCAGGTGGGCGGTCCGCACCGCCCACCGCGGTGCCGATCGTCCGTCCCGGGCGTGACCCGACGGGGCGATGGCGGTCGCGGTGCTCATGACAAACTCCGTTCCTCGGCGGCTGCTGCTCCAGCCTCGCCGGCCGAGGACGGCCCGCCACCCCGCCGGTGGGTGAACCGGCTCCCCGACGCGGGGGAGCGTCCCCGGTCCCGGGCCACCGTGCGGCTCGCGGAAGGCGGGGGCGGCGGGCCGGGCCCCGAGGTCAGAGCGGAAGCTTCATGCCCTCGTGGCTGGCCACGAAGCCGAGGCTGAGGTAGAAGCGGTGGGCGTCGTGGCGGGTCTTGTCGGTGGTGAGCTGCACCAGGGCGCAGCCGCGCTGCTTCGCCTGGTCGACGGCCCAGGTCATCATCTGCCGGCCGAGGCCCCGCCCACGCCGGTCCGAGCGGACGCGGACGGCCTCGACGAGCTGCCGCTCCGCGCCGTGCCGGCCGAGCCCGGGGATGTAGGTGAGCTGCATGCAGCCGACCACCTCACCGTCCGCGTCGGCCACGATCAGCTGGTTGCGCGGATCGGCGGCGATGTCGGCGAACGCCCTCTCGTACGCGTCGTCGACCTCCGTGAAGTCCCGGGACTTCCCGAGCACGTCGTCGGCGAGCAGGGCCAGCACGGCGGGCAGGTCGGCCCGGACCGCCTCCCGGAAGATCACGTCGCTCATGCCGCCAGCGTGACACAACGATGTGGGGCGATGCGGGGGCGGCGCTTGCCGGCACCGGGCAGCATGATGGCTCATGGACGTCCTGCTGCTGCCGTTCCGGTGGATCTACCGGGCGCTGGTCTGGTTCGCCAACTCGCCCCGGACGTTGATCATCTCCTACCTGCTGATGATCGTGGTGGCCGGCGTCATCTACGGCCAGGTGGAGAACCGAACGGCGGCGGACGCGGTCTGGTGGGCGGTGGTGACCGCGTCCACCGTCGGGTACGGCGACATCTCACCGGTCAGCTGGCAGGGCCGGGCCCTCGCCGCGCTGCTCATCTCGACCATGGTGCTGCTGGTCATCCCGTTGATCACCGCGCACTTCGCCAGCCAGCTGATCGTCGACGACGACGCCTTCGAGCACGACGAGCAGGAGGAACTCAAGGCCGACGTCCGGCGGATGCGGGCGCTGCTGGAGGAGATCGCCGCGCGGCAGGGCATCGAGCTGCCCGACCTGCCGCCGGAGCGGCCGGTCAGCGGGCCGGGCAGCGCAGCCCCTCTCTGGGCACGGTCAGGTCGGTCAAGTAGGCGTCGACCGCCTCCGTGATGCAGGAGGACTGCGGGTAGGCGGTGTGCCCCTCGCCCTCCCAGGTGAGCACCCGGCCGACGCCGAGCATCTCGGCCAGCTCGCCGGTCTGCTCGTAGGGCGTCGCCGGGTCGCCGGTGGTGCCCACCACCAGGATCGGCGGCGCCCCGTCGGCCCGCCCGGTCGGGTACGGGTCGCGGCCGCCCGGCCACTCGGTGCAGGAGAGCATGCCGACGGCCAGCGACGGGCCGAACAGCGGGTACTTCGCCCGCCACTGCGACTGGAGCTGGCGGATCCGCTCCCGGGTCGGCTTCTCCTCCTCGTCGGCGCAGTTGACGGCCAGGTTGGCGTCGAACAGGTTCGAGTAGTGCCCGTCGGAGTCCCGGTCGGCGTACGCGTCGGCGAGGCGGAACACGTCCGTCGGGTCGCCGCCCTCCAACTCGTCGATGGCGCGGGCCAACTCCTGCCACCCCTGCTCGGTGTAGAGCGAGGAGATGATCGCGTAGAAGACCCAGCCCGGGGTGGCCTCCCGGCCGTCGTCGCCGCGCACCGGGGACACCCGGGCCTTGTCGATCGCCGAGGTGACCGCGGCGCGGGCGTCCGGGGCGATCGGGCAGCGGCCGGCGTTGGCGGCGCACCACCGGGTGAAGTTGTCGAAGGCCCGTTCGAAGCCCTTGGCCTGGCTCTCCGAGCCGGCGACCAGACCCTGCCTCGGGTCGATCGCGCCGTCGAGCACCATCGCCCGGACGTGCTGTGGGTAGAGCTGCGCGTAGGTGGCGCCGAGCAGGGTGCCGTAGGAGTAGCCGAGGTAGGTCAGCCTGTCGTCGCCGACGGCCGCGCGGACCGCGTCCATGTCCCGGGCGGCCTGCTCGGTGCCGTAGAGCGGCAACTGGTCGCCGTAGCGGTCGCCGCAGCCGCGCCCGATCCGCTGGTTGAGCGCCACGAACCCGTCGAAGGACTCCTGGCTGCGCGGGTCGGGGTCGTAGCCGAAGCTCGCGTCCAGGTCGGCGTCCGGAATGCACTTCACCGGGCTGGAGCGGGACACCCCGCGAGGGTCGAAGCCGACGATGTCGAACCGGTCGGTGATCGAGGCGGGCAGGCCGCCGAACGCCGGCCCGTAGGAGAGGTAGACCGCCGTGTCCACCCCGGATCCGCCCGGCCCGCCCGGGTTGACGACCAGCGAGCCGATCCGCTCGCGCTGCTTCGTCGACCGGGCGCGCAGCAGCGCGATCTCGAAGGTCTGCCCGGCGCCCGGGCCGGTGCCGGCCGCGCCGCCCATGCCCCAGTCACGCGGCACCTTGATCCGCGCGCACTCGTAGCGCATGTTCGGCGCGCTCCGCCCGACCAGCTCCTCGGCCACCTCCGGGCAGGGCCGCCAGGTCGGCGCGGTGCCCGGCGCGGCGGCCTCGCCCTCGACGTCCGTCCGGGGGGCGAACGCCGGGAGGGTGCAGCCGGCGGCGAGCAGCGCGGCGGCGGCCAGGCCGGCCAGGGTGAGCCGGAACCGGCGGATCCGGGCGGAAGTGCGGGTCACGAGGGCCTCCGTGATCGATTTCGACGGCCAGGCTACGCCGGGCCCGCCCCGGAGCCCACGGTCACCGTCGGGTCGCCGCGGAGCACCTGGTCCACATCGAACCGGACCGGCCGGTCGAGCTGGTCGTAGCGGCAGGAGCCGGGCTCGCGGTCGGGCCGCCACCGGACGAACCGGGCGGTGTGCCGGAACCGGTCGCCCTCCATCGCGTCGTAGCCGACCTCGACCACCAGCTCGGGGCGGAGCGGCTCCCACTCCAGGTTGCGGGTGCCGGTCCAGCGGCTGACCCCGCCGGGCAGGCGCTGGCCGCGCTCGTGGTCGCCGTGCACCCACGGGTGGTCGGCGCCGGCGTCCCGGTAGGGCTCCAGCTCCTCCAGCAGCTCGGCGCGGCGGGCCATGGTGAACGAGGCGCTCACCCCGACGTGGTGCAGGACGCCCGCGTCGTCGTAGAGCCCGAGCAGGAGCGAGCCGACCACCGGGCCCGACTTGTGCCACCGGAACCCGGCCACCACCACGTCGGCGGTGCGGGCGTGCTTGACCTTGAACATGAGCCGCTTGCCCGGCTCGTAGGGCAGGTCGGCCGGCTTGGCGATCAGGCCGTCCAGGCCGGCGCCCTCGAAGACGTCGAACCATCGGTGGGCGGTGTCGACGTCGGTGGTGACCTGGGTGACGTGCACCGGCGGGCGGACCCCGCCCAGGGCCGCCTCCAACCGGGCCCGCCGCTGCGGATAGGGCTGGTCGAGCAGGGTCTCGTCGTCGAGGAGGAGCAGGTCGAAGGCGACGAAGTCGGCCGGCGTGGTCTCGGCCAGCAGCTTCACCCGGGAGGCGGCCGGGTGGACGCGCTGGGCCAGCAGCTCGAAGTCGAGCCGGGGCTGCCCGCCCGGGCCGTCCCGCCGGATCACGATCAGCTCGCCGTCGACCGCGCACCGCTCGGGCAGCTGGCGGCGGGCCTGCTCGACCACCTCCGGGAAGTAGCGGGTCATCGACTTGCCGCCCCGGCTGGACAGCTCGACCTCGTCGCCGTCGCGGAACACGATGCACCGGAAGCCGTCCCACTTCGGCTCGTACGTCATCCCGGACGCGGTGGGGATCCGCGGGACGCTCTTGGCCAGCATCGGCTCGACCGGTGGACTGATCGGCAGTTTCACGGCGCCAGTCAACCAGACGTCGCCGACATTCGTGAGGCAGATCACGGTCGGGCGGCGGGCGGCGTGTCTCCCCGCGCGCCCCTCGTCCCCGCCCGGGCGAATCGGATAACCGCAGGTCAGAGCTACTTTCGCGGGGTGTCGGAGTGGGTCTGCGGGTGCTGCGGTCGGTGGCGGGTGAGCGTCGAGCTGATCCGGGGCCGCCACCGGTACCGGCTCGTGCGCCGCTACCCGGCCCGGTTCGGCGGGGGCAAGGACGTGCTCGGCGAGGTCGGCTCGGTGGCGGAGCTGGAGGAGCTGCTGCGCCGGCGTACCCCACTGGGGCTGGCCGACCTGCGCGAGGCCGCCTGACCCGGCGGCGCCCGCGCCCGGCGGTGACCGGCCGGACCGGCGGCGACCGGCCGGACCGGCGACGACCGACCGGCCGGCGGATGCCGCGGTCACGATCCGGCGGGCAGCGTCGTCACCGGTGGGCGCGGCGCGCGGGGCGCCGCCCGGGAGGGGGCGCGATGCGGTTCGAGGCCGGTACGGAGGTGGCCGCCGAACCCGGACGGGTCTGGGCGGTGCTGGTCGACGTCGAGCGGTGGCCGGAGTGGACGCCCTCGGTGCGCCGGGCCCGGCGGGGGGAGCCGGGGCCGCTCGCGGTGGGCGCCACCGCCAGGCTGGAGCAGCCGAAGCTGCGGCCGGCCGTCTGGCGGGTCACCGAGCTGACCGAGGGGCACTCCTTCGCCTGGGTGTCGCGCAGCCCCGGCGTGCGCACCCTGGCCGAACACCGGGTGCTGCCGCTCGCCGACGGGCGCAGCCGGGTCGAGCTGGTGCTCGCGCAGTCCGGGCCGCTGGCCGGTCCCGTCGGCTGGCTCTACGGCGACCTGATCCGCCGCTACCTGCGGATGGAGGCCGACGGGCTCAGGCGTCGCTGCGAGCGGGACTGACCACGGCCTTCTCCAGCAGGGCCAGCCGGTGGCCGTTCGGGTCCGGCCGGTGCCCGACCACGCGGTAGCCGTGCCGGTGGTACAGCCGCAGGTTCTGCTCGCTGTCGGCCCCGGTGAAGAGCGCGAAGCGGCGTACGCGGGCGGCGCAGGCCGCCTCGACCGCCCGTAGCAGCCGCCCGCCGACGCCCCGGCCCTGCTGGTCGGGGGCGACGGCGAGGCGGCCGACGTGCGCGGTGTCGCCGTCGACGTGCGCCCGCACCGAGCCGACCAGCCGGTGGCCGAGCCGGGCGGTGAGCACCGTCGCCGGCCCCGCCAGCGTGGCCCGCACCTCCTCCAGGGTTTCGGTCAGCGGCGGCAGGAACGGGTCGGCGTAGCGCTGGGCCTCGACGAGGTACGCGGCGCGCTGCACCGTGAGGATCTCGCCCGCGTCCGGGACGTCGGCGGGGGCGATGCGCGGCTCCATCACGCCGACAGCCAACCACACGGCCCCGCCGCGCCGCCCGTACGCTGGCGGTGATCCGTCGAGCCCCGGGGGTGCGCGCCGTGCCGGCACTGACCTATCCGCACGTCGGCGCCACCCGCGTCGGGGACCTGCCGCCCGGCTGGCGGCACGTGCGGCACCGGGTGCGGCTGCCCGACTCCTGCTTCGCCGCCGCCGGTGCGGCGGTGCTCGGCTGGCGCCTGCACCGGGCGGCCGGCATCCGGATGGACGCGGCGGCCGACCGCGCCGCGCCCGGGGTGCGGGTGGTCTCCCGGCTGGGCGTCGGCCCGCTGCGGCTGGCCGCGCCCTGCGAGGTGGTCTGGGCCGTCGACGACGACCGGCGGGCCGGCTTCGGGTACGGCACGCTGCCCGGGCACCCGGCCAGCGGCGAGGAGGCGTTCGTGGTCAGCCGCGACGCCGCCGGCCGCGTCTGGTTCGAGGTGGTCGCGTTCAGCCGCCCGGACCGCTGGATCATGCGGGTGGCCGGCCCGGCCGGCCGGGCCTTCCAGCACGCGTACGCCTGGTGGCTCGGCCGCACCCTGCGCCGCCTCTGCGCCCGGTCCTGACCGCGCCCGTCCACGGCACCGCCCCGCCGGCCAGAACGGCGGCGGCCGGTCAGAACCGGGCGAAGGAGCGGATCGGCATCCGGGGGCCGTACCTCGGGGCCTGGACGCCCCCGGCCTCCAGCAGCACGCAGACCCGGCCCCGGTGCCCCCGGAACGGCTCCAGCAGCGCCAGCATCCGGGCGTCGTCCCCACGTGGCTCGCCCGCGAGCGCCCAGGCCACCGTGTTCGGCACGTGGAAGTCGCCGACGCTGACCGCGTCCGGGTCCCCGTACGCGATCCGCACCACCTCGGCGGCGGTCCACGGCCCGATGCCGGCGATGGCGGTGAGCCGGCGGGTGGCTTCGGCGGAGTCCGCGCAGCGCTCCAACCGCTCCGCGACGGCGGCGGCGCGGCGCAGCGTGTCGGCCCGGCGCTGCTCCACCCCGAACGGGTGGAACACCCAGTACGGGGTGGCGGCCACCGCCGCCGGCTCAGGCGGCAGCAGCAGCGGCTGCATCGGCCCGGGCGCCGGCTCGCGGAAGTGCCGCACCGTCGCGGCGTACGCGCGGTACGCCTCCTTGCCGGTCACCTTCTGCTCGAGGACCGCCCGGAGCAGCCGGGGGAAGACCTGACCGGTGGCCGGCATCCGCAGCCCCCGCTGCTGGGCCGCCAGCCGCGCCACCACGGGGTGGCCGGCGGCGAGTTCCGCGAACCCGCTGAGGTCGTCGCGCAGCCCCGCGACCGCGTCCGCCCGCTCCACCACCCAGTCGGCGCCCGGGCCGTAGCCCTCGGCGAGCAGGTCGCCGCCGGCCGGCCGCAGGGCGAGGGTGGCCGGCCCGTCGGGGGTGCGGGTGGCCCACCAGAAGGTGCCCGCCGCGACGCGCGCGCAGGGGTCGTACGCGCTGAAGGTCAACGCCCGGACCGACGCGGCCAGCCGGTAGCCGGCCGGCGGGCGCAGCTCCCGGCGGGCGGAGGGTTCGGTCCCGGTCACCCGCCCATGCTGCCACGTCCCGGTCCCGTGACCAGCGGCGCCGCCGGGGCGCGGCGTCCCCGGTACGCCGCTCGTCCCCGCCCGTCGGGCCCCCGCGAACGGATCAACGACGCACGGAGAAGATTCCGGGCGGCGGCGGGGTCGAGTCGGTGGCGTCGGCGTCGCGGACCACCGGGGCCCCGCCGGCGAACCGGTCCAGCTCCGCGCCGGCCAGCACCCGGCCGGGGAACCAGTCCCCGGCGGCGCGCCGGGTCAGCTCCGGCACCGGCGGCTCGACGCGGCTCGCCACGAGCACCAGGTTGCCGTAGCGCCGCCCGCGCAGCACCGCCGCGTCCCCGACCAGGCAGGCCCGGGGCAGCACCGACCGGACCGTGGCGACCTGCGCCCGCGCGTGACGCAGCGGCGGGCCGTCCGCGACGTTGGCCAGGTAGCAGCCGTCGGGGCGCAGCACCCGGGCCACCTCGGCGGCGTACTCCACCGAGGTGAGGTGGGCCGGGGTGCGCGCGCCGGCGAAGACGTCGGCGACCACCACGTCGTAGCCGGCGTCCCGGCTGGCGGCGAGCACCGCGCGGGCGTCGGCCACCCGCACCTTGAGCCGGAAGTCCGCCGGCCACGGCAGGGCACGGCGGACCAGCTCCACCAGCGCACCGTCCACCTCGACCACCCGCTGGATGGAGCCGGGCCGGGTGGCGGCCACGTAGCGGGGCAGGGTCAGCGCCCCGCCCCCGAGGTGCAGCACCCGCAGCGGCGCACCGGCCGGGGCCACCAGGTCGATCGCGGCGGCCAGCCGCCGGACGTACTCGAACTCCAGGTGCGTGGGGTCGGCCAGGTCCACGTGCGACTGCGGCGCGCCGTCCAACAGCAGGGTCCACGACCCCGGCCGGTCCGGATCCGGCACCAGCTCGGCCAGCCCGGTGTCCACCCCCGTGGCCACCGTCTCGGCGCCCCGCCTGCGCCCCATCAGCGGCGGGCCCGGGCGGCGGCGGTGAGCACCCGGTGCAGCAGCCGCGCGTCGCCGAGCAGCGCCCGCAGGCGGCGCTCCAGGCCCGCGATCGGGATGAGGTTCTGCGGTGCCCGCGGGTCCTTGTACGGGGTGGAGGCGAACCGGGGCAGCGTCACCAGCGACAGGTCGGCCAGCTCCACCGCCTCGTCGATGCCCAGCTCGGCGGAGCACTCCATCCGGACGATGCCCGCCCACGGCGCCCCGAGGGCCACCGGCAGCCGCAAATACCACGACCAGCCGCCCCATGCCGTGCCGAGCCGGAACACCGGGGACCGCTCGCCGGCCGCCAGCCCGGTGACCACCGCCGTCAGCCGGGCGTCCAGGTATTGGCTGTGCTGCGTCTTGATGTAGCCCAGCGTGCGCGGCAGCTGTCGCCGGTTGCGCAGCGGGCCGTCCACCACCAGCAGGTCGCCGTCGGTGCGGGCCGCCCCGGAGACCTCCACCTCCAGCGCGGTCAGCGGCCCCTGCACGGCGGCGGGGAGCTTGTTCAGCTCGCCCGTGCCGCTGACCCGGTGCACCGGGTAGCGGACGCTGCCGGCGACCACGTCCACCGCCGACGGGCTGGCGGTGAACAGGCCCCGGCCGACCTTCGCGCCGGCGAGCCGCGCCGCGCCGCGCTCCAGGTCGCACCGGACCACCCCGGCGGCGTACGAGGCGGCCAGGCCGGGAAAGGACGCGCCGTCGTCCTCCGCCGTCCACACGCTCGCGTCGATCCGGCGCACCCCGTCGACCAGCAGCACCACGTCGGGGGCGCGTACCCCGGGGCGGGGCCCGATGGCCCGCCAGTCCACCGCGGGCAGCTCGGCGTCCGCGTCGACCTGGGCGCTGCTCGGCGCGGCGGGACCGCCGCCGGACGCCTCGAACGAGGCCCCGTACGCCGGGTCCCAGGCGTCGACGAAGAACCGGGGATCGGTCACCGGGGCGAGCCTCCCGTCGTGGCCCGGGGGACGCCGCGGCGGCCCCCGCTCACCGGCCGGTCCGCTCGACGCGGGCCGACCGGGCGTCCTTGCTGACCTCGTAGCGGACCGGGATGCGCTCGGCCAGCGCCGGCACGTGGGTGACCACCCCGACCATCCGGTCGCCCCGGGCGGCCAGGCTCTCCAGGGTGGCGGCCACCGTGTCCAGGGTGGCCGCGTCGAGCGTGCCGAAGCCCTCGTCGAGCACGATCGACTCCAGGCTCGCCGCGGTGGTGGACATGCCGGCGAGCTGCTCGGACAACGCCAGCGCCAGCGCCAGCGACGCCTGGAAGGTCTCGCCGCCGGACAGGGTGCGCACGCCCCGGCGCAGCCCGGCGTCGTGGTGGTCGACGACGAAGAACTCGCCCTTGTCGTGCACCAGGTCGTACTGCCCGCCGGAGAGCTCCCGCAGGATGCCCGACGCGCCGTCGACCAGCAGGTCCAACGCCTCGGCCAGCAGCCACCGCTCGAAGTTGTTGGCCCGCAGGTGCCCCGCGAGGGCCCGGGCCACCTGCGCCTCGTGCTCGTACCCGGCCCGCTGCTCGCGCAGCCCGCCGGCCTGCTCGCGGCGGCGCTCCAGCTCGCGCAGGTCGCCCTCGGCCCGCTCCAGGGCGCGGTCGGCGGCGCGTACCGGATCGTCGGTGGCCGGCAGCCCGGCGGCGGCGAAGATGCCCGCGATGCGCTCGCCGACGCCGGCCGCCACCGCCTCGGCCTCCGCCACCGCGGCGGCCCGCCCCGCCCGCTCGGCGCGGCGGCGCTCCGCCTCCGCGCCGGCCCACCCGGTGAGGGCCGCCCACGCCGCGCCGAGGTCGTCGCGGTCGGCCGCCGGCGGCCCGAACCGGGCCAGCCCGTCGCGGGCGGCGTCGAACGCCCGCCAGGTCGCGCGCAGCCGCTCCTCGGCGGCGTCCACGGCCGCCCGGGCCCGCCGGGCCGCCTCCCGGCCGGCCCGCACCGCCGCCGCCGACTCCTCCAGCGCCCGGCGCAGCCGCGCGTGGTCGTCCAGCTCGCGGCGCAGCACCGCCGGCTCCGCCGCCCCGGCCAACTGCCCGTCCAGCTCGGCCAGCCGGGCGTCCAGCTGGTCCTGCCGGGCCCGCGCCCGCACCAGCACCCGCTCCAGCTCGCGGGCCGCGGCGTCGCGCTCCGCCACCACCGCCTGTGCGGCCTTCGTGGCGGCCCGCGCCGCCCGGCCCGCCGCCGTGGCGGCGGCGACCGCCGAGTCCGCCGGCACCGCCGGCACCCGGGCCACCGTCTGCTCGCAGACCGGGCAGGTCGCCCCGTCGCGCAGGTGCGCCCGCAGCGCCACCGCCTGGTCGGTCGCCTTGGCCTCCTCGTGGGCCCGGAAGGCGGCCTCCAACTCGGCCTCGGCCCGCTCGGCCGCCGCCCGCGCCTGCGTCAGCGCGGTCACCGCCGCCGCGTGCTCGCCCTCCGCCGTGCCCACCGCCGCCCGGACCGTCTCCGCCTCGCCGGCCAGCTTCTCCCGGTCGGTGTACGCCCGCAGCAGCAGCCGCATTGCGCTCTCGTCGCCGGCCGCGGCCAGCTCGCCGCGGAGCTTCTCCTCCCGCTCCTCGGCCAGCGACACCGCCGTCGCCGCCTCGTCCGCGCCCGCCCGCGCCGACGCCACCGCCCGGGCCACCTCGGCCACCCCGTCCGGCGCGCGCACGGCGGACAGCACCGCCAGGTCGGCGTCGAGCGCGGCGAGCGCCGCGCCCGCCTCGCGCGCCGCCTCCCGGGCCGCCGCCAGCTCCGGTACGGCCGCCGCCACCGCCCCGACCAGCTCCCGCATCCGGTCGACCTGCCCGGTCGCCGTCGCCAGCGCGGCGTCGTCGACGTCGGTGAGCCCGGCCAGCGCCTGGTCGACCGCCTCCAGCTTCGCCTCGGCCTGCGCGGCCCGCGCGGTCGCCTTCTTCTGCACCTCCTCGTAGACCCCGAGACCGAGCAGGTTCACCAGGATCTGCTGCCGGGTGGCCGGCTTGGCGTGCAGGAAGTCCGCGAACTGCCCCTGCGGCAGCACCACGCAGCTGGTGAACTGCTCGTACGGCAGCCCGACCGCCTCCAGCACCGCCTGCTCCATCTCGGCGGGGGTGCCGGCGACCACCTCGCCGAGGTCGTCGGGGCTCAGCCCCGTGTCGAGCTTGGTCACGTCGAAGCCGGCCGGCATGAGCTGCAACCCGGCGTTGGCCGTCTTGACGTTGCCCCGCCCGTCCCGGCGCACCACCCGGGTCGCCACGTAGCGGGACCCGCCGGACTCGAAGACCAGCCGCACCCGCGCCTCGGTGGCCGACGGCGCGAGGGCGTTGGCCAGTCCCCGGGTGCCGCCCCAGCGGGGCACCGTGCCGTAGAGGGCGAAGCAGATCGCGTCCAGCACCGTCGACTTGCCCGAGCCGGTCGGCCCCACCAGGGCGAAGAAGTCGGCGTCGGTGAAGTCGATCGTCGTCTCGTCCCGGAAGACGGTGAAGCCCGCCATGTCCAGCCGCATCGGCCGCATCAGTGGTCGACCTCCTCGAACAGTTCGTCGAAGAGTTCCCGCACCCCGTCGTCGGTGTGCCCCCGGCTGTCGAGGTAGTCGGCGAAGAGCTGCCGGGGCGAGCGGCCGGCCCGCTGCGCCACCCGGGCGCCGCCGCCCGGGGCGGGCACCAGCTCGGGGTCGACGCGGATCTCCAGGGCGCGGGGCAGCAGCTCCTGCACCTCCTCGCGCAGCCCGGCGCGGGGCTGCTCCCGCACGTACACCCGCAGCCAGGCGTCCGGCACGTCCAGCTCGGCGAGCTGGGCCAGGGTGCCCCGGACCGTGCGCAGCGTGGCCGCCGCGACGACCGGCACCTCGCGGACCTGCGCCGCCGTGGTCGCGGTGACCTCGACGATTGTCACCGACGGCACGTTCTCCTGCTCGCCGAAGTCGACGGCGAGCGGGCTGCCGCTGTAGCGGATCGGGCAGGGGCCCTGGACCCGCTGCGACCGGTGCAGGTGGCCCAGCGCCACGTAGTGCGCGGTGCCCGGGAAGACGGTCGCCGGCACGGCGTAGCCGAGCACGGTGTGCGCGTCCCGCTCGCCGCCGCCGGTCGTCGCGCCGACCACGGTCAGGTGGGCGGTGACCAGGTGCACCCGGTCCGGCTCGGTGAAGCTCTCGGTCAGCCGGCCCAGCACCCGGCCCAGGTGGTCGGCGTACGTCTGGGTGGCCTCGGCGGCGGTCAGCTCGTACATCTCCACGGCCCGGATGGCGTAGCGCTGGGAGAGGAACGGCAGCGCGGCCAGCCGCCAGCGCTCGCCGCCGGCCGTGGTGCCGTCGACGACGTGCTCGTCCGGGTTCTCCCGGACGCCGCCGCGCAGCGTGATCCCGGCCGCCTCGGCCCAGGGGCGCAGCGCGTCGAGGGCCTGGCCGTTGTCGTGGTTGCCGCCGATCGCCACCACGTCGGCGCCGGTGCGGCGCAGCGCGGTCAGGGCCCGGGTGACCAGGCGGGTGGCCTCGGGCGTCGGCGCGGCGGTGTCGTAGAGGTCGCCGGCGACGATGACCAGGTCGGGCCGCTCGGCCCGGGCGACGTCGATCACCCCGGCGAGGACCTGCTTGTGCTCCTCGGCCCGCGACTGGCCCTTGAGGACCTTGCCGACGTGCCAGTCGGAGGTGTGCAGGATCTTCACGGGTTCTCCCCCTAGAACGGGATGTCGTCGTCGCTGGCGCCGCCGCCGGAGCCCACCACCGCGAACGGGTCGGCGGACTGGGTGATCGACCGGAGCGTCTCCGACGGCGCCCGGCCGGCCTCGGAGACCCGGGTGGCCCAGGCCGGGAACGGGAACTCCAGGCAGAGCGGCACCGGGATGTCGGGCTGGTTGACGAACATCGTGCCGGGCTTGGCCAGCAGCGCGCGCTGCCGCTGGGCGGGCGGCAGGAAGCCGTATTCCGGGCGGGACGCCTCGGCCGGGTCGAGCCGGCCGACCACCCGGATCGCCGAGTTGGTGACGATCCTCCGCTCCACCTCGCTCGCCGTCTGCTGGGCGCCGACCAGGATCACCCCGAGCGAGCGGCCCCGCTCGGCGATGTCGAGCAGCACCTCCTTGATGGGGGAGGACCCCTCGCGGGGGGCGTACTTGTTGAGCTCGTCGAGCACCACGAAGAGCAGCGGCTTGGCGGTGCCGGCCTTCTCCTTGCGCTCGAACTCGCTCTTGAGCGTCACGCCGACCACGAACCGCTGCGCGCGGTCCGGCAGGTTGTGCAGGTCGACCACGGTGACCTGGGCGCTCTCGGCGGTGTTGATCGAGTGCGGGCGGCGGGTGGCCAGGTCGCCCCGGATCAGCCGGGACAGGTCCTTCTTGCTGCCGATCAGCCGGCGGGCGAACGCGTTGACCGTGCCCAGCCCGACCGCGCTGCCGGCCCAGTCGGAGCGGGTCTCGTCGTCGTTGAGCTGCTCGACGACGTGGTCGACCAGGTCGGCGTACGAGCCGAGTCGCACCCCGTCGATGCTCACCCCGCCGTCGGCGGGCTGGGCGTGCCGGGCCAGGTGGGCGGCGACCGAGTGGACGACCATCGTGTACTGCTGGCGCTCGTCGTCGGCGTCGGCGAAGACGTAGGGCAGCAGGCGGTCGGCGCAGAACTCGGCGAGCGTCCAGTAGAAGCTGTCCACCCCGGTGAGGCGGCTGCTCACGTCGGGCGTGCCGGAGGAGTCGCCGACCCTGGGCGGGGCGTAGACCCGCACGTCGGGGAACGCGCCGGCGGTCAGGCCGAGCTTCGCGTACGCGGCGCGGGTGGCGTCGTCGAGCCGGGTGTTGGGATGGTCGAGGAAGAGCAGGTCCTCACCCTTGACGTTGAAGATGAGCGCCTTGGCGTTGACGGCGTCGCCCCCGAGCACGCCGGAGCGGAAGACCGAGTAGAGCAGGAAGGTGGCGAAGCTCGTCTTCGTGGCGACGCCGGAGATGCCGGAGATCGACACGTGCGCGCCCCGGCTGCCGTCGAGGAAGTCGGCGTTGAGGTAGACCGGCACCCCGTCGCGGCCCATCCCCATCGGGATCCGCCGCTCCATCCGGTCGAAGTGCAGCGCCCTCGCCCGGGCGTCGCCCTCGGCGCGGTGCACCACCGCACCGGGCGACGGCGGCACGTAGAGCTCCGGGTCGACGCGGGTGGTGGTGATCTCGGCGGCCTCCTGCACCTGCGCCGGCAGCGTGCCGTCGGCGATGGCGAAGACGTCGGAGTCGAACTGGGCGCCCTCGTGCCGGGCGCGCACCTGGGTGACCACCCCGGCGATCGTCACCGGCTCGCGGTCGGGCAGCTCCCGGCGGGTCACCACGACGTCGTCGAGCTGGAGGTAGCTGCCGGGGGAGACCGCCGTCCAGAACTGCAGGGGGGTGGCGTCGGCCGTGCCCAGCACCCGGCCGACCTCCTCGCCCGGGCCGTCGAACCCGTCGTCAGTCATCGGGCAACTCCGGTCGGCTGGTCGTCGCGGTCGGGGCACACGTGGTGCATCCTGCCGCAGGAGTACGACAGGTTGCCACGCGACGCGGCGGACGCCACGCACCCGGCCCGCCACCCCGTCGCAGGGTGCGTGCCCGACCACGCTCAGTTGCGGGCGTAGCGGAGCATGAGGACGCCGTCGGCGGCGGCCAGCACGTGCCGCAGCGGCAGGTGGCGTACCTCGCTGGCGTGCCCGGCGGTGATCCGCCCCGGGCCCGCCCCGGCGAGCAGCGGGGCGACGGTGAGGCAGACCTCGTCCACCAGGTCGGCGGCGGTGAGCGCGCCGAACAGCCGCGGCCCGCCCTCGCAGAGCAGCTGGTCGAAGCCGCGGCGGCGCAGCTCGGCCAGGCCCGCGGCGAGGTCCACCCGGTCGTCGCCGCAGCGCACCACGTCGGCGACGTCGGTGAGGCCGGGCGGCGCCGCCGCGTCGGACCGGGTGAGCACGACGGGCCGCGTCGGCGCGTCGGCGAACGCCGCCTGCGCCGGGTCGAGGTCGAGCGAGCCGGAGACGACGACCAGGGTCGGGTACTCGGGCAGCCCGTGCTCCCGGCGCCACGCCCGGCGCCGCTCGTCGAGCCGGACCGCGCGGTAGCCCTCGTGCCGCAGGGTGCCGGCGGCCACGACGAGGGCGTCGCAGAGCATCCGCAGCAGGCCGAAGACGCGCTTGTCCGGCTCGCCGGACAGCCCGGCGGAGTAACCGTCGACGGCCACCGCGCCGTCGACGCTCGTCACGAAGTTCACCCGCAGGTGGGGGCGGCCCGCGCGCCCGTAGCGGGCCGTGAGCGCGGCGTCGTCCAGCGGCTGCGCCGACGGGTCGGGCCAGAGCGCCGAAATCGGGATTCCGACGCTCATTCGCCGGCCGGACCGGTGACCGGAGGGGTGGGTCGGGGGGTACGGTGCTGGCAGTCGCACCAGTTCCGCCCCGGACAGTCGTCGTGCCGCCTCGCCCGGCACGCTCGGCAGATCATGCTCGCAGCCTATGCCGAGGAAGGATGGGACAACATGCCGCGTCAGATCTTCCAGCTGAAGATTTCCCTGGCCGGGGTCCGGCCGTCCGTCTGGCGCCGGGTGCTCGTCCCGGGCGGCTAC
Organism: Micromonospora sp. NPDC052213; assembly: GCF_040679695.1. Classification (NCBI taxonomy): domain Bacteria; kingdom Bacillati; phylum Actinomycetota; class Actinomycetes; order Micromonosporales; family Micromonosporaceae; genus Micromonospora; species Micromonospora sp. NPDC052213. The sequence continues at coordinate 760 of NZ_JBFAVI010000014.1, read as the reverse complement.
ACGCTGGACCGGGTGCACCGGGTGGTGCAGCACGGCATGGGCTGGCGGGACTGCCACCTGCACTCGTTCGAGATCGAGGGCCGGCAGTACGGCGAGCCCGACGCCGACGGCGAGCTGGCCCTGCGCGACGAGCTGGACGTCCGGCTCGACGCGGTGGTCGGCAAGGGCAGCCGGTTCCACTACACCTACGACTTCGGCGACTGGTGGGAGCACGACCTGGTGGTGGAGGACGCCTTCACCGCCGACCCCGACGAGCGCTACCCGTCCTGTCTGGACGGGGAGCGGGCGTGCCCGCCGGAGGACGTGGGCGGGCCGATCGGCTACCAGGCTCTGCTGGCCGCGGTGGCCGACCCGGGCCACCCCGAGCACCGGTCGATGCGGGACTGGGTGGGCGAGAGCTTCGACCCGGCCGCCTTCGACGCCGGCCGCGTCGCCACCCTGCTGCGCCGCTTCTGCTGAACGCCCCGCCGCCGGCCGGCTCCGAGTCGCGGGCGGGGCCGCGGTAACGATCTGGGAACGCTCCCACCCGGTCGTTGACACCCCCGGGCGGCCCCCGACATGCTCGTGGCAGCGCCGCAGGCCCCCGGTTCCCGTCGTCCTCCCGCGACACCGCGCGGGATCATGGAAGGTGCCGTCACGTCGTGAGCAACCCCGCCACCCCGCCCGGGGGGGGGGGGGGGGGCCCCCCCCCCCCCGCGGCCCACCCCCCCCCCCCCGCCCGCGGGGCGGGGGGCGCCCCCGCGCCCCAACGTCGCGCGGG